>NZ_JAFIMU010000014.1 GCF_017302985.1 Corallococcus macrosporus | reverse complement strand
TGAAGGCCGTGTTGGCGCCGGAGAGGATCTCCTCCACCGTCACCTGGAGCATCATCGGCGCGCCCTGGCCGCCGTGGTCGGGGCTCACCGCCACCGTCTTGAAGCCCTGCTCGTAGAGCTTGTTCCACGCGTCCTTGAAGCCCTTGGGCGTGAAGACGGCGCCGTTCTCCACCCGGCAGCCCTCGCGGTCACCCACCGAGTTGAGGGGCCCCAGCACCTCGCGCGCGAAGCGGTACGTCTCCGTGAGGACCGCCTTCGCCTCGTCCGGCCCCCAGGCGTCGTAGGGCGCCTGGCCCGCCACCTGGCCGAAGCCGAACTGCTCGAACAGCGTGAAGAAGATCTCTCGAAGGTCGGTCTTGTAGGTGTTGATGCCGGCGGACATGGCCACTCCTGCGTAGGGGCTCGCTGCCTGCCTGCTTCCCGCAGGGCGGGAAAAAGTAAGGGTCAGCGGCCCATGTGACGCAGGAAGTGTGGCGTCGACTGATTTTTGAGTCAACCCAAGATGACACCCCGCGTTGAGCAGCGGTCGAAAGCAGCCCTGCTCGGACGCGGGATTTCGTCCAGGAACGCCTACTTCTTGGCCTTCTTCGCGGCCGGGAGGGACGCCGTCTTGGCGGCGGGCTTCTCCCGGGGGGCGGTCTTCTTGGAGGAGGCGCCGGAGCGGGGCTCGTCCGCCTCCTCGTCGTCCTCATCGTCCTCGTCGCGGTCGCGCTCGGGGGCGGCCGGCGGGGCGCTGGTGGCGGCCTCCGGGGTGGCGGGGGCCGGGACGACCAGGCTCTCGCGGGGGACCTCCACGACGATGGGGGACTGGCCGGAGCGCTGCCGGTTCTCGTCCTCCAGCGAGTAGAAGAGCTGGATCTGCGAGCCGCCCTTCATGACGAGCTCGCCCTTCTGGTTCTCCGCCCAGAGGTCGATCTCCACGAAGTACCGGCCGCCGGAGCCGTGGCGGTCGCTCACGCGGCCCTTGCAGACCACGGTGTCGCCCGGCCACACCATCTTGATGAAGCGGACGTTGTAGCGCCGCAGCTGGCCGCCACGCGCCCAGTCGCTGATGAGCTGGCCGAGCATGCCCATGACGAGCATGCCGGGGGCGTAGACGGACGGCATGCCCACGCTCTTGGCGTAGAGCTCGTCCACGTGCACGGGGTTGTAGTCGCCGGAGGCGCCCGCGTAGCGCGACAACTGGACGCGGTCCACCGGGGCCTTGGCCAGCGCCGGCAGCTCGTCACCGACGCGGATGGATTCGAAGTAGAGCTTGCGCGCGGGCATCAGGCGTTCTCCTTGGCGGCACGCACCACGAGGGTCCGGCGGGCGCGGAAGACGAGGTTGCCCTCTTCGTCCCGGCCTTCGTCCTCGATGACCGCGATGTCCATCTTGCCGGACATGCCCGGCCGCTCGAAGACGTCCGACACGCGGGTGGACACGTAGATGCGGTCCCCCGCGAAGATGGGCCGCTCGTAGTCAAAGCCCTGCTCGGCATGCAGCAGGCTCTTGATGCCCACCCCCAGCAGCTCCCGGAGGTCCGCGGCCGAATGGAACGACGCGGGGAACGTGGGCGGCGCGACGATGGTGGGGTAGCCCGAAGCACGGGCGTACTCCTCGTCGTAGTAGATGGGATTGTAGTCGCCAATCGCTTCGGCGAAGCGCCGGATGGCGCCCTTCTCCACCTCGTTGAGCGTCGGCGGCGAGGCGCGGCCAATCGCGTTCTTGTCCAGCATTTCCCTCTCCTGATGAACCTTCAGCGTCCTGCCGGAAGCTCGAGCACCGTCAGGAGCCCGGCCTCCGCGGCCGTCAAACGTGGCGCGGCATTCACCAGCGCGTTCGCGGTGGCCCGGTCGCCCGCCACTCCCCCCGGGATTTCCAGTACCAGTCTGGGATCCGCGTCGATCTCGATGCGATCCCGTGGGTTGTCCGCCCCCACAGCGATGGTCAGCTCCAGCCGGACCCGCTCCTGCCCCTCCTCCAAACCCACCACGGACTGGAACATGCCCGCGACGCGGCCTTTCTTCACGACAAATGCGCCGCCGGAGATCTCCTCCTCGGCGAAGACGGGGGCGACCTCCTCCTCGAAGTCGTCGCAGTCCAGGCCCAGCCCCAGCGCCGCCAGCGCCGCGGACTCCACCAGCCCCACGTGGCCCAGCTCCTCGCGGTCCACCAGGTCGAAGAACTCCTCCTCCGTCAGGCCCGCGCCCACCTTGCGCTGCAGGGCTTCACGGCGCGTGCGGGCATCCACCACCCGGCTGGCCATCACCTTGCGCACGGGGCCGCAGACCTGCCCGGCGGTGGCCACCAGGCGGTCCAGCACGAAGCCGGGGTTCACGCCCGTGCCCACGATGGCGACGCCCGCCTTCTGCGCGGCCTTCTCCAGCTTCTCCGCCAGCTCCGGGTACTTGAGGTGCGGGAACGCCAGCTCCTCGCAGGTGCTGGCCACGGGCAGGCCCAGCTTCAGCGCGTCCAGCAGCTGATCCATCACCTGGGACAGCCGGGAGCTGGTGGCGTGCAGCACCACCACGCCCTTGCGGCGCCCCACGGCGCGCTCCAGCGAGTCGGAGACCTTGAAGCGCGGCCCGGCCTGCCCCAGCACGTCGCCCAGCGGGCGCCCCACCAGGGACGGCTGCGAGTCCACCGCGCCGATCAGCTCCACTTCGGGGGATGACAGGGCCGCCCTGGCAATCTCCTGCCCGATGAACCCCAGCCCCATCACCACCACCGGCACCGGCCCATCAGGGGCTCTAGCCATCGGAGATTGCTCCCGAATTCCAAGGGGTTACAGCCGTTTACGACGGGTAGGCGGCCACCATAGAACACGGCTAGACGGGCAGGCAAGCAGGACGTGGAGTCCGGCGACCTCACGTTAGAGGGAAACTTCAAGAATTCCGGTAGTTTAGCGGCACTGAAAAGCTTGGGGGGGCCTGTTTGGCCGTCCTCGGACCAGCTATAAGAGTCTGAGAAAACCGCAGCCCACTCGCTCGGAGCGTATCTGCCCATGGCCCGAATCCTCGTGGTGGACGACGACGTGCTCATCCTCGCCGCGCTGTCCCGCATCCTCCAGGCGGAGGGTTACGAGGTCGTCACCCACAGCGACCCGGTGGTGGCGGCGCGGGAGCAGGGGTTCGACGTCGTCCTGACGGACTTCATGATGCCGTACCTCAACGGCGTCGAGCTGCTATCCGCGCTGCGGGAGAAGAACCCGCGCGCGGTGCGCTTGATGCTGACGGCGGCGGCGGACTTCAAGACGGCGTCGGAGGCGGTGAACCGGGGCGAGGTCTTCCGGCTGCTGGGCAAGCCGTGGGCCATGAGCGAGCTGACGAGCAGCATCCGTCAGGCCTTCGAGCACCACCGGCTGGTGGCGGCCAACGAACGGCTGACGCGCGAGGTGGCGGAGAAGAACGCGGAGCTGCTGGCCATCAACGAGGGGCTGGAGCGCCGGGTCATCGAGCGCACCACGGGGCTCCTGGACGGGCTCATCAGCGCGCTGGACTACCGGGACACGGAGACGCAGTGGCACTCGCGTCGCGTGTCGCTCTACGCGCGGCGGCTGGCGCAGGAGATTGGCTTGAGCGGACCGGCGCTCGACGTCGTGGAACAGGGCGCGCTCTTGCACGACATCGGCAAGATTGGCGTTCGCGACTCCATCCTGCTCAAGCCCGGTCCCCTCACGCCGGATGAGTGGGTGGAGATGAAGCAGCACCCGGAGTTCGGCTACCGGATGCTCGCGAAGATGCCGTACCTGCACGAGGCGGCGCTCATCGTCCTGCAGCACCAGGAGCGCTGGGACGGCAAGGGCTACCCGCTGGGGCTCAAGGGCGAGGAGATCGTCATCGGCGCGCGCATCTTCTGCCTCGTGGACACGCTGGACGCCATCACGTCCGACCGGCCCTACCGCAAGGGCCGCCCCATGAGCGTGGCGCGCGACGAGGTCCGCCGCTGCGCGGGCACGCAGTTCGACCCGATGCTCGCGGAGGCGTTCCTCGGCCTGCCGGAGACGGAGTGGGCCCGCATCCGCCGCGAGGTGGAGCTGATGGAGGAGGCGGAGAGCCACCGCTGGACGGGCGGCAAGCTCAACGCCCAGGGCGAGCCGGTGCCCGCGCGCGCCTCCGGGGCCTAGTGCCAGGAAGGCGGAATGGCGGGGCCGTACTCCGTGACGATGACGTCGTCGATGACCGTTCCCTCCAGCAGCGCGTCCACGACGTCCATGCCCTTTTCGACCTGGCCAAAGGCCGTGTAGCGGCCGTCCAGGTGCGGCTGCGGCGAGTGCGTGATGAAGAACTGACTGCCGCCGGTATCCTTGCCCGACAGCGCCATCCCCACGGTGCCTCGAACGAACTTCGCGTGCGTGATCTCGCAGCGGATGGAGTGCCCGGGGCCCCCCTCCCCGTCTCCACGTGGGTCGCCGCCCTGCGCGACGAAGTCCGGCACCACGCGGTGGAACGTGATGCCCCGGAAGTAGCCCTTCCGCGCGAGCTCCGCCAGGTTGCCGACCGTGAGCGGGGACTCCACGCCCACCCGGATGACGATGTCGCCCTTGCGCGTGCGCAGCGTGAGGAACACGACCTCGGAGCCCGACGGTGGCCGGTAGGTGCCCGGGGCCAGCTCCACGCGCGCGGAGCGGACGGGCTTGCCCGTGAGCGAGGTGAGGGACTCGGCCGCCACGCGACGCACGTTCGCGTGGGGATGCTTCAGCCACTCGCGCATCCGGGGTTCCGCCGCGCGGCCCTGCAATGCGACGAGCGCGCCAGCCACCGCCTCCACCAGGTCCGGCTCCTTGGGGACTCGCTCGGCCAGGGCCTCCACCGCGGGCAGTGCCCTTGCGTCCTTCAGCTTGCCGGCGGCGGACGCGGCCAGCCCCGCGACCACCGCGTCCCCACCTCCGATGAGCGCGCGGATGGGCGCCAGCGCCTCGGGCACCGGCCGTGCGGAGAGCGCATCCAGCGCGGCGCCACGCACCACGGGACTGGCGTGGTTCAGATAGCGCACCGCGAACGCGGCACCGGTGGGCGCCCCCTTGAACTGCGCCACCTCGTGCAATCCCAGCGCGAGCCAGCGGGCTTCGGGAACGCGGCCGTAGCCGCACTGGAGCACCTGGTCCAACACGCCCTGCTGCCGGTCCATGGCCGCCGCGAAACGGCAGTCCAGCCATGCAACGTCTTCGCGGGCAACAGCGGACACGGCGGCGGCGTCGGCTTGCGCCAGGGCACTCCTCAGGCGCGACAACACCGCCCGGCCCCGGGGCGGGAGCCCCTGCTGGGCCACCGCCAGCAACGAATGGCCGCGCGCCGCCTTCCCCTCCGCCACCTGCTTCGCTTGGAGCCCGATGCGGTCCAGGGCCGGGAGCGGCTCACAGGGCGCATCCTCCGCGCACTTCGTCGCGAGCTTCGCCAGCGTCCTCGCCGCCTCCGCCGCCACCCGAGGCGTTTCATCCTCCAGCAGCGGGCTCAGTGCCACCGCATCCCCGGGACCGCCCACGTCCCCCAGGCCCTTCGCGCAGAGGGCCCGCACGTCCGGTTGGGCATGGGCCAGACAGGACCGCAGCAGCTCCACGGAGTCCGGCCGCTTCGCCGCCGACAGGAAGTAGGCCCCGGCGAGGTTCACGTCCGGGCGCCCGGCGTCCTTCAACAATTCACGAATCGGCTCCAGGGGGACGCCCGCCACCGCAGCAGGGCCTGCCTTGCGCGCCGCCACGCCCAGCGCCGTCGCGGCGTACCCGGCCCAGTAGGAGTCAGGCGGCGACAGGCGCGCCGTCAGCGCCTCGACCGCGCCCGGCGTGGCCAGCCTCCCCAGCGACTCGATGACCCGGGAACGCACCATCGCCTCGGTCTGGGTGGGCTCGTAGCGCACGAGCACCTCGGTCAGCCTCGCCAGGGTGGCCTCCGGCAGGGGTTCCCACGACAGCGCCAGCTGGCCCAACGCGTGGGCAGCCTCCTCGCGCTCGGAGAGCCCGTCTGCCTCCAGCGCGAGAAGGATCGTCTCCAGCGTCTCCACGTCCTGGATGCGAACCAGGGCCAGGAGGGCCCGGGTTCGCAGAAGGACGGTGTTCCCTCCAATCACTTCCGGCGCGGACGTCGCGAGCCGCGTCAGTTCGCCGTTGCCCAGCGAGCGGCGGTCCTCCAGGTCCTGGATCCGCGCCCGCACCTGCTCGGGCGTCTCCGGCGGCGGTGGGGCGGGCGGCACCGTGTGGGCGCAGGCGCTCAAGAGGAGGAATCCGGCGGACACTGCGGTGGGCAGGCGGGCCATGGCGGGAAGGGCTAGGTCAATTCCCCGCGAAAATCCAGGGGTTATGGCGTTGAACAGGTTTGACAGCCGCGCGCTGGGGCCGGGAAGATATCGGGCCGTTTCCCCCCTCCCGGAGCACCGGCCCTGAACTGCCCAGGCTGCAATCGCAAGGTCGCGGACGACACCGCCATCTGCCCCAACTGCGACTACATCATCGACCAGTCCTTCCTTGGGGGAGCCGGGGACGAGGGAGATTCCGGCGACGACGAGAGCACCGGGGTGGGCCCGCCGCCGCGCTCGCGTCCGCCCCCGGCCCGCGCCGCGCCGGAGCCCCGCTCACGCCCCGCGCCCGCGCGCGCGAAGACCGGCCCCCGTCCCGCCGCGCCCCCGCCGAGCGACGACGCCACCAACGTGCGCAGCATGGACGACATCGCCCGGGAGAAGGCCCAGCGCGCTCCGTCGCGCGCGGGCAGCGGCGCCGCCAAGGCCGTTCCCGCTCGGGCCCCGGCCGCCCGCCGCGCACCGGCCCCCGCCCCCGTCGAGGAAGAGGACGATTCTGGCGACGCGGTGGCGGACCCCTGGTCCCGCGAGGCGCGCGAGCTGGAGTCGCCCCGCTCCCCCATCGATGATCCGGAGGTCCTGCTGGACGACGCGCGCTCGTTCCTGCGCGAGCTGGAGGGCGGCGACCGCATCGCGTTCTGGGGCGCGACGCTGGTGGTGCTCTCCTGCTTCATCCCGTGGAAGGAGACGGCGGCGGACGGCGACTTCCTGGGCCTCATCAGCCTGGGGTTCATCTCCTTCCTCTTCGCCATCGCGACCATGGTCCTGGTGGGCCTGCGCGCGCGTCAGGTGATGACCTGGGTGAACCCCATGCTGCCGTGGGGCGCGCAGATGTTCTGCAGCGTGGTCACCCTCGTGTGGTCGCTGGTGTTCCTGAAGCTGTCCTCGGACACCACGCTCGTGCCGTCGCCGCTCGGCAACTCGGAGATGATGAACTCGTCGCCGAGCATCGGCTGCTTCCTGGGCATCCTTGGCGGTGTCATCGCGGTGCTGGGCGGCCTGATGGGGCTCAAGCGCCAGCAGGAGTAGGCCCCAAGGATTTCGCTGCCTCGCCGGACGGGAGGCGGGCTACCGTCGCCGGCCATCATGTCCGACGCCACGCCCCTCTCCCGCCTCCTCGACGCGCTGGGCTCGGCCGTCGTGGGCCAGCCCCGTGTGCTGGCCGACCTGGTGACGGCCTTCCTCGCGCGCGGCCACGTGCTGCTGGAGGGCGTGCCCGGCGTCGCCAAGACGCTCACCGCGCGCAGCATGGCGGGAGCGCTGGGCCTGTCCTTCTCCCGCGTGCAGTTCACCCCGGACCTGATGCCCGCGGACATCCTGGGCACCAACGTCTTCCAGCCGCAGTCGCAGAGCTTCCGCCTGATGA
>NZ_JAFIMU010000013.1:300000-382095 GCF_017302985.1 Corallococcus macrosporus | reverse complement strand
TGGGGCGGCCTTTTTCCGTGTCCATCAGCGCCTCGGCGGAAGCGGGGCTCTTCAGCTTCGCCGCCTCGAACCAGGTATCACCCGCCTCATCGAAGTCGATGATGGCCCACGCCAGCTTCAACCGCAGGTTCTCCAAGGGCTTGGCGAAGTGGTTGAGCACGTTCGCGGCCGTGACGCGGCCCACATACACGGTGAAGTCCAGGGGGCCGGAAGCGCCATTCATGGCCAGCCGTTCAATGAGACCAATGCATTGCGCCTTGGGACCGAAATCACCCACCGTGGGGGAGAACAGGGTGAGCTCTTTCGCCAGGTTGAGCCCCCCGCAGCCGTTCCATTCCAGCAGATACCCCAGTGCGCCACGGAAGCCAGGCCGGAATTGAAACCCGGTCTGCCAATTGCATTCGATTTCGAGTACGTCGGGCTTGGCGATGGGCATGGGCGTCTGTCCTTGTGAATGAAAGACATGTAACATGAAGTGGAAAGACAGACCATGAGAGACCTGAGCCTGTGCCTGCGCCCCGTGGAGGGCGGATCGCTGGAGCGCCTGGAGTCGCATGACCAGCGCTTCCTCACCGTGGCGGACCTGGTGCAGCGGGAGGCCTACGCGGAAGCGGCGGACGCCATCGAGGCCCTGGACGCGGAAGGGGCCTACGAGATCCGGCTGTCCGCCTACTACCTCTTCGCGGCGCTGCGCGAGGACGGGCTCGCGCGCCTGCCGGAGGTGCTGGAGGTGCTGGCCGCGCTCACGCGCGCGGCGGCGGAGGAGTCCGCCCAGGCCGAGGGGAAGGACAAGTCCAAGGCCGCGGTGCTGCTCAACAAGGCGCTGACGTGGCTGTTCCAGACGCTGCTGAGCGCGCTGAAGTATCACCACGGCAAGCGGGACGCGGGCTGGGAGACGTGGACCAAGGGCTTCACGGACGGCAAGCGCAAGGACGCCCTGCGCGGCATCCAGGCCCTGCAGGGCGCGCTGGAAGGCGCCGCGTTCCGCAACGGGGCGCAGGGGCTGGCGGGCCTGGGACAGTGGCTGAAGGAGACGACGCAGGAGCGCGCGGCCGCTCCCGCGCCGGCCCCGGAGCCCGCGAAGCCGGCCGCCCCCGCGAAGGGACGCGGCGCGAAGGCCTCCGCGGCATCAGCCGCGGCCACGCCGCCCTCGCCGTTCCCCCGCACGACGGGGCCGCTGCAGCTGCGCGGGTCGGTGCACCTCCTGGAGCTGTGCGACAAGCTCAAGGCCTTCGAGGTGCTGGTGGAGCGCGGCGACTTCCAGAAGGCCGCGATGGTGAGCGACGACGTGCTGCGGACGCTGGAGGAGTTCGACCCGCGGCGCTACCTGCCGGAGCTCTTCTCGTCGTTCGGCGCGCTGCTCAACCGCCACGTGGGGGACATCCAGGAGCACTGGGAGCGCAAGGACACCATGGAGTGGCGCACGCTGTCGCAGTTCTACCAGGTGGACCTGGGCGCCTTCGTGGGGCCGGGCGAGTGAGGCGGCTTGAATCATGAACGGCGCCTCGCCGCTGTTGTCCCCGCTGGAGCGGCGCATCCGCGCCCGCGCGAAGGACTTCGACCTGGGGCCGCTCCTGCGGCTGCTGGAGACGCAGGGCTATGGCCGGGACCGGGTGCTCTTCGAAAGCAACCCGGAGCCGGTGGCGTCCGCGTCGCTGGTGGAGGCGGTGACATTCCACGTCTCACCGGTGCGCCGGGTGGTGGTGACGCTCAACCTGGGCCTCTTGAGCACGCCGGGCCTGTTGCCCAGCTACTTCCTCCAGGTGGCCGAGCAACTGCCGGAGCCGGAGCCGTTCCTCGACTTCATCCGCTTCTTCGACCACCGGCTGATGCTGGCGCTGGTGAACGCGCTGCACCCTGAACGGGACACGAACCTGGTGGGAGACTGGGAGCGCACGAAGGGCTTCTACCTGCGCATGGTGGGCGTGGATTCGCAGGCCACGCTCCAGTGGCTGTTCCAGCAGGTGTTCCCGGAGCTGCGCGTGACGTGTGTCCGCCGCTCGTTCCGCACGCGCTTCTCCGGGATGCGCCCCACGCGTGGGCCCACGCCGCTGGATGGCACGGGCATCCTGGGTCAGACGTACGCGACGGACATCGGCGGCTTCCAGGTGGAGGTGTTCGCGGACGAGGAAGCGGACATGCGCGGGCGGGATTGGCCCGCGCGGGTGCGCCACCGCTTCCACCGGCACATCCTGCCGCTGCTCATGCCCGCGCGGATGCAGCTGGAGGTGGTGCTGACGGTGCTCGCGCACGGGCGGACCGTGCGCCTGGGGCCCCGCGGTCAGCTGGGCTACGAGCGGCTGCCAGGCGCGGAGGGCAAACCGCTGCGGCATCTGGTCTTCCTGGGCGACACGTCCGTGCCGGTGGCCGCGCCTCCGCGCGCCGAGGGCGACCGGCAGGGCATGAGCATGGGCACGCCGAAGGCAGTCGGGCGTTAGGAGGGGAGGGGACCGTGGGCTTTCTGCACCGGAAGTTCCTGGGGGTGGTGGAGACGCCTCGCGAGGCCGTGCTCCGCAACCTGGGCCACCTGATCCAGGCCAAGCGGGGCGCGGCCTCCGTGCTGCCCGGCTTCGGGCTGACGGAGACGGGGTTCCGCTCGGACGCGGAGCGCCTGGCGGGCCTGGGCCTGGAGATCCGCGAGACGCTGTCGCGCTACGAGCCGCGCGTGGAGGTGGTCTCCATCGACGAGGCGCCCGCGGCGGCGGGAGGCGCGCCCGGCCTGGTGGTGCGCCTGCTCCTGCGTGACTCCCATGAGCCCATGGACCTGCTGCTGGACCCGGGCTCGCGCCGCCTGCGCGAACGGCCTCCGGAAGAGCCCTCCGGGGAGGACGACCCATGAAGTTCACCGAACAGCTGCGGCTGACGCTGGAGATCAATGTCGGGGAGGAGGCCTTCCCGCTCCCCGCGGGCAGCATCAAGCACCTGAAGGTGGAGGCGCGCTCCTACGGCTTCGAGGCGCGGGTGGAGTGGTGGGTGCAATGCAAGGAGAGTGGCGACGAGGACACGCTCTTCACCCCCTTCACCGGCACGCAGCCCATCAAGGCGACGCTGACCATCGACCGCCGCTACGGCGCGCAGGCGGAGGGGCGCGAGGGCGCGGAGGCCCTGCCGCTGAAGCTCATCGGGCGGGTGGAGGAGCGCCACGTCCGCGAGCGCTCGCTGGAGAACGTGGCGGAGGCGCCGGTAATGCAGCGGCGCTACCGCATCCGCATGGTGGACCCCGCCGCGATGCTGTGGCGCCGCCACTTCCCCAGCGGCGTGTGGGTGGATGAGACGTTGCAAGCCGTCATCCAGGCGAACACGCCCCAGGGCCTGGACGTGGCCTACGAATGGGAGGCCGCGGGGACGGCACACGGCCTCCACGCGCTGGGGCTGGGCGCGGATGACGACTCTGGCGCCAGCTTCCTGGACTTCCTGCACTGGGTGCAGGCGCGCATGAACGCGGGCATGTTCCTGGACTACGCGACGGGGAGGTACACGCTCGCGGCCGCGAAGCCCGAAGGCGGCGAGCCGCTGGTGCTCTCTCGCGGCGAGGTGATGCAGGTGGACCTGCGCTACCCGGAGCCGCGGCGGGACGCGCTGTCGGTGCTCAACAGCTACGTGGACGCCGGCACGAGGCGCCAGGCGGTGGAGAACGCGGACGCCATCCCGGGCGTCCTCACCGAGTGCCTGGTCACCTCCACGCTGGAGGGCACGCTCACGGACCGGGTGGCGCTGGAGACGCAACGCCAGCAGTTGGAGGGCCCGGAGGTGCGGCTGTCCTTCGCGGGCTACCCCCGCGCGTCGCTGGTGCTCAACGGGCTCTACACGCTGGGCGAGTTCAGCACGCAGGCCGCGACGCACGAGAAGCAGTACCGGCTGCACACGCTGAAGCTGGAGGCCCGCGCCGTGGAGGACGACGCCGCGCACGACCCGGACAGCGCCGCCAACGACTACGAGCTGGAGTTGAAGGCCACGCTGGAGGAGGCGGCGGACCCCACCTTCCGGCGTCCGCGCTTCCGGCCGCCGCGCTGGCCCTTCCTCGCGGAGGGGCGGGTGGTGAGCGAGGAGGGCGGGGAGCCGGACCGCACGTATCAGATCCGCCAGGACGAGGAGACGTCGGTGGAGTCGTACCGGGTGAAGCTGCCCTTGTGGGACAAGGAGGTGCGCGTCCCCTATGAGCCGCACCAGCAGCCCGGGCACTTCTACTTCCCCATGGACAAGGGGACGCGGGTGCTGGTGTCGCTGGGCTACCAGCACGCGCGCATGGACCGCTTCCTGGAGTGGCGCCCCGGCGCCCGTCTCCCCAAGGAGTCGCAGGGCAACCACCTGCTGCTGGGCAAGACGGACAAGAGCGAGACGTCCATCCAGCACCTGTACCAGGACTCGAAGCCCATGCTGCGCATCCAGCGGACCCTGGAGAAGGACACCCAGCTCATCGAGGTCACCGAGGGCCGGATGTTCCTGCGCGTCCAGGAGGGGGAGTAGGCCATGCGGATGGATGAAGCGCTCTACGCGTCGTTCCTGGAGGAGCTCCAGGCGCTGGAGAAGTTCCGCCTGGGCTACACGGCCCTGCACCCCTCCGCGCCGCTGGACGGCGAGGACGCGGACGTGCGGCGGCTCACGGAGGCCATGGCCCTGTTCACCGCGCGCACGCGCCGCGCGGGGCAGCGCGCGTTGGAGCGAAGCACGCTGCGGCTGTTCCAGCAGCACTTCGCCTACCTGCTCCATCCCATTCCGGCCATGGCCATGTTCCGCGCGGAGCCGGACGCGCGCTTCGTGGACGCCGCGGAGCTGCCCCGGGGCACGCCCTTCCTCCTCAACCCGGGGCCGGGCGGCGGTCCCACCGGGCCGCTCTCCCTGCGCACGCTGGCTCCGATGCGGCTGTTGCCCGTGCGGCTCACCCAGGCCCGGCTGGAGCGCCAGGGCGAGGACGGCGCGCTGCTGCGGCTCGTCTTCGAGGGCGGCTTTCCTCGCAACGACTCCCCGGGCGAGGTGAGGCTGCACATCAACCACCTCAACGACTTCCGGGCGTCCCTGGCGGTGTTCTTCCAGCTGAAGAGCGCCGTGCGCTCCGCCACCGTGAGCTTCGACGACGGGACGGTGGAGCACGAGGTGAAGCCCTTCGACGCGCACTCGGGCCCGGTGCGCTTCGGCGCGCCCCGGCCGGTGGCGGCGGATGGCGAGCCGTCCGAGCATCCCCTGCAGCGGCTGCGGCAGTTGTTGCACTTCCCGCAGCAGGAGCTGTTCCTGGAGGCCCGCATCCCGCCGGCCCCCCGCAACTGGCAGGGCTTCACCCTGACCCTGCGCCTGGCGGGCCGCTGGCCGTCGGAGCTGGTGGTGGGGGCGGACTCGTTCGTGGCGCACGCGGTGCCGGTGGTGAACCTGCAGCGCGCCATGGCGGCGCCCGTGGAGCACGACGGCACGAAGGAGCGGCACGCGGTGCAGCACCCGGATTCCTCCATGGGCTTCCGGCTGAACACGGCCACGGGCGTGTACCAGCTGACCCCGAAGGGCATGGTGCCCCTGCGCCCGGGCGCCATCTCCGGCGGCGCGGAGACGTACGACCTGGACCACGAAGGCCAGGGCCTTTCGCGCACGTCGTGGCTGGCGCTGGACATGCCGGACGCGTTCCTCAAGCCGGTGCGGCTGGGCGTGGATGGCCTGTGGCACCAGCCGCTGCCGCCGCGCTTCGACGCGCGGGGCTACCGGCCCGTGCTGGCGGACCGCTTCCTGGAAGGCGTGCCGTGGAGCCTGGTGGGCGCGGTGGCGCCGGGCGGGGACAACCCGGTGGAGCACGGGCAGCAGGCGCTGCTGCAATTGCTGGCGCTGCGCACGCAGCGGTTCCTGGGGCGCGAGGACCTGCTGTTCCTCCTGGAGGTCCTGGGTGTGCGGACGCAGCGGCACTTCCGGGAGCTCCTGCCTTCGCTCACGGAGGTGTCCGTGAAGTCCAAGCCCTTCGCCCGGAGCGCCGCGGGCTTCAAGTACGTGTACCAGCTGGGCTTCGGGCCCATGGACGCGTCGCTGCTGCCGCTGGTGGACCTGCTGTGCGGCCGGCTGGTGGAGCTGTTCGCCGTCTGGAGCGCGGAGGACGTGGTGGAGCTGGAGGTGCGCCTGCCCCAGCGCGAGGCGCCCCTGCGCTACGTGCCCCTGCCGTGAGTCACTTCACCTGCATCTTCGTCTGGCCGGGCACGTTGATCTTGATCATCCCGCCATAGGCGCAGGTGCACATGGACTTGTCGGTGAGCGCCGGCTTGCCCTTGATGAGCACCGTGGGCGAGCCGGGCGTCCACGGCGCGGGCAGCACGGGCATGCACGGCATGGGGGTGAGCGCTCCCATCGCCGCGGCGGTGGCGGCGGCCACGGCGGGGTTGGCCAGGGACTGGCACATGCCGAAGGGCGGCACGTTCATGCCCGGGATGTTGTCCATGATGGTGGCCGCTGGCGCGGTGGCGTTCACCATGTTGGCGGGGGGCACCGACAGCGTCGAGGGCGCGAGCCCGAAGCTGCACTGGAGCATGGCCCCGGACGCGACCTGGATTCCCATCAGCGTGACTCCACCCGGGCGCGCAGCGACGTGAGCGCCTGGAACAGGGGGTCCCCCGACTTCAGCTTCAGGGAGCCCGTGAGGTACTGCGCACGGCACCACTCCTCGTCCACCGGCCCGTCCTGCTGGCCGTCCAGGCGCCGCGCGTGGAGCGCGAAGCGCTCGATGCGGTCCGGCAGCGCGTCCGCGCCCAGGGCCTGCTCGATGCGGCGGCGCACGTCCGCGTCGCTGACCTCCGTGCCGGGGGGCAGGTCGCCGGTGAAGACGAGCAGCACGCTGCGATACGCGCCCGCCATGCCGCTCACCGGCACGGCCAGACCCACCGCGTCCAGCCGGGGGCCAGGAGGCTCGCGCAGCACGGCGGCGGCCTCCGCGAAGAGGAACACCCGGCCCTCGCGCCGGGGCTCACGCCCACCGAAGTGGTGATACTGGCCGCGCACCCGCGTCAGGACGACGTGCGCGGGCGGCCGTCCGGCGTCGGGCAGGGGGGTGAAGAGGCCCGTGTCCCCCGCGGCGTCCTGCCCGCTGTCGGTGAAGTCGCGCAGCGCCCAGGCACGTCCGGGCGCGGGGGCGATGTCCGTGTGCACGTCCGCCGCCACGCGCCGCTGCGAGCAGAGCACCGCGCCACCCCACGCCGGGTCCACGCACACGTTGCCGCCGGGCACGCTGGCCAGCCCGGTGGCCTTGAGCGCGTCGCGCCAGGCGTGGAAGTCGAAGGGCGCCTGCGGATCCCGGAACCACAGGCCCACGTTCTTCAGCGGAAGCCGCGCACGGGCCACCAGGTCGCGCATGGCGGGCGTGAGCCCCAGGGCGCGCACCGGATGCTCGGTGAGCAGCGCGGGAGAGACCTCCAGGTCCGCGGGCTCCACGTGCAGGAACGTCGCGCCGCGAAGCAGCGTGGTGAAGTACAGCGCCGGCAGGTGCTGGAGCGGGTGGAAGCCCGGCGCCGCCAGGTGGTCCCCCGGGTTCAGGCCGAAGGTCAGCAGCCCATCCACCAGCGCGCTCCTCCACGCGTCTCCGGCGGTGAGCGGCACGGGCACGTCGCTGGGGTCCGCCAGCGGTGAGAAGAGCAGGCCCACCGGCTCCGCGGGCTTGTACGTGTACGACGCGAGCGCGGGCGGCACCTGCGTCTGGAGCGGAAGGAGCAGCGCGGCGTGCTTGCCCAGGAGCGGCGCTTGGTGGGGCTCCGCGGCGACGTGCTGGGGCGCCAGCGCGTCCAGCCTGCGAGCCACGAAGGCGCGGGCCCCGGGCGGCAGGAGGCTCACGCACGCGCCCAGGCCCAGCGCCGCGCACAGCGACACCATCAGCTCCGGGCCGGGCGGCAGCAGCAGGCACAGCTTCGCGCCGGGCTTCACCCCCAGCCCCGCCCAGGCGGTGGCCCGCCGCGTGGCCTGTTCCTGGAGCTGGCGGTAGCTCAGCGTGCGCCAGCCCTGCGTCCGCGAGTACGTGCGCAGCGCGATGCGGTCCGTGGTGGCGTGGCGGGCCACCAGGTCGTGGAAGAAGTCGTGGTGCTGGCCGGTGCGGCTCTTGAAGGGCGTGCTCCGGCCCGCATGGATGGGGGCCATCGCGGCGGCGAAGCCGTCCGGATCCTCCCAGCTTCGCGCGAGCCACGCGGGCACGCTGTCCGGAGGCGGCTGGGTGCCGTCGAACGCGGCGAGCACGACGCGTGGCTCGAAGGTCATGGGGAGGACCGCGGCGCGGGTTCCGGGGGGAGCAGCTCGCGGGTGGGCACCGGCTCCACGCTCGTGTCCGGGACGTACTCCGGCTGCTTCTGGAACTCCTCCAGGCGCAGCTGGGGCACGGGCTCCGGGAGCACCTCCATCCTGGGCGGCGGCTCCTGGCGGAACGTCACGCCCAGGAGCACCCGGGCGATGGGCGTGCCCGGCGTGCGTCCCAGGCCGGGGCCCGCCAGCGCGTGGAGCTCCAGGCCTTCCGACAGGGGGATGCGCCCGCCGCCGAGCACCTCCACCGCGGGCTGGTCCATGTCCGCGGCGAAGGCGGCCTTCACCGCCAGCTCGCCACGCAGTCCCTGGCCGGCTGTCGTCACCCCGGCGCCCAGGCGGAACTCCAGGGCCTGTCCGGAGGCGCTTGGCGCGGAGAGCGGGTTGCGCGAGCGCAGGAGCACGCCGGCCTCCAGCGCCGGCTTGAGGAACCCCACCTGCGTGCCCATGGCGGCCAGGGCGCGCACGCGCAGGCCGGAGTCCCGGCCCAGCACCGCCGCGCTGCCAATGGGAAGGCCCAGGCCCAGGTCCATGGAGAGGTCCACGGGGTGTTCGTCGCGGCGCGACAGCAGCCCCAGGCGCGCCTGCACCTCCGGGGTGCCCAGGCCCTGGGTGGCCAGCGGCGTCAGGCCCAGGGGCGCGGGATCATCTCCCTGCTGCCACAGCACCACGGGCACCTGCGCACCCACCTCCAGCCACGGCAGCACACCGTAGCTGCCCGCCAGGACGGATGAGGCGCGGTTGCGCACGGCTTCCAGGCGGCGCTCGCCATTGAGGAGCACGAGCGGCAGCTGCTGGTACTGGCCCACGAGCCCCACGCTCATGCCGCCGGGCACCAGCAGTTCGCCGTTGCGCATCACCGCGGTGCCCCGGCCGGGGTTGAGCTCCAGGTGTTCCAATTCGAAGCCGGGCAGGGCGGACTGGGCCCAGGCGGGCAGGGCGCACAACAGGACCGCGGCGGCGGCGCCGTGCACTGACAGGAATTTGGGCATGGGCATGATGGCGCTCTGAACCGCTTCTGGCGGGACGCGCTCCCCCGGACTGTCATCATACCCAGACAGCGATGCGAAACATAGCCGTGCCCGGCGATGTAAATGAGCAGGGAATGGGTCGGCGCCACCCTGATGCATGGGGTTGGCGACCTGGTTGGTTGGGCTGTTTCAGTTCATCGGCAATTCCACGATGAAGGTCGCACCCTGTCCGGGTTGGCTTTCCGCGCGCAGGGTGCCGTGGTGGGCTTCGACAATCTGCCGGGTGATGAAGAGGCCCAATCCCAGACCTCCGTAATGTCTTGTCGACACGGCGCGGGTGAACTTCTCGAAGATGGCCTGGAGGCTTCCCTGCGCGATGCCGATGCCTTCGTCCCTCACGCTCAGCCTGGCCTGACCCAGGCCCTTCTCCACCCGGAGCGTCACCGGGCGCCCGGCGCCGTACTTCAGCGCGTTGGACAGCAGGCTGCTCACCACCTGGTCCAGCCGGTGGTGGTCCCACTGGCCCATCGCTCCCGGGGCCGCATCGACGATGAGCTGGCAGCCTGCCTTCGTGGCTTGTGACTCGAAGCGCTCCACCACCTCGCGCACCACGTCCGCCAGGTCCACGTGCTCCAGCCGCAGCGGCGCGGAGGGGCCCGTGAGCTGCGTCACCTCCAGCAGGTCGTTGATGAGCGTCGTCATCTTCCGGATCTGCCCGGAGACGCCCTCCGCGGTCCTCGTCACGCGCTCGCGCAGCGCCTCCAGCGTCTGGGCGGACTGCGCGTCCCGCACCAGGGACTGGAGCTTGAGCTGCAACGGCGTCAGCGGCGTCTTCAGTTCGTGCGACGCCACCGTCAGGAACTCGTCCCTCAGGGACACCGCGTGCTGGAGCTGCGCCTGCGTCTTGCGCAGCTCGGAGACGTCCTGGAGGGCCAGGAGGACCGCTTCCGGATGCCCGTGCTGGGCGGGCAGGGGGGCTGCCTCCACCAGCAGGGAGTAGTGCCCGCTGGGCGTGTGCCAGATGACCGGCTCCCCGTGGACGGGCGAGCCCTTCGCCGCCCGGACGCCCGGAATCTCATCCATGCTCAGCTCGCGGCCCTTTTCGTCCGTGAAGCGATGCACCCCTGAGTAGGTCTCCGCCCGCAGGCCCCCGGGGAACTCGCCGCCGGCCATCTGCCGGGCCGCCTGGTTCGCGAAGACGATGCGGCCCGTCCGCGGCGCCACCAGGATGAGCGCCACGGGCGTCCGGTCCAGCACCGACTCCAGCCACTGCTGCTGGTTCCTCAGAGACGCCGCCCACTCCTCCAGCTTCTTCCGGGCCTCCACCCGCTCCGTCACGTCGATGGCGAACGACAGCACGGAGTCCACCTGGCCCGACAGGTCCCGCAGCGGCTGGCAGACGAGGTCGAAGCGGCGCGTGGCCTCCACCCCCTCGCCCTGGAAGTCGGTGGTGACGGCGATCTCCTTCTCCATCACCGGCTCACCGCTGGTGTAGGCCTTCTCCAGCATCTGGGCGTAGTGCATATCCTGGGGATGGTCCATGTCCCTGGCGGAGGTGCCCAGCAGCTCCGCCCCCTGCGACAGCCGCTTGTAGAGCGGGTTCACCAGCGTGAAGACCTGCTCCTTGCCGGTGAGCAGCGCGATGGACGCCGGGGCGCTCGTCAGCACGGCGCTCAGCCTCGCGCGCTCGTTCTCCGCCCGGGCCTCCGCCTTCTTGCGGTCGGTGATGTCCTCCGCCGTGGACACCCACTCACGGATGGCGCCCTTGTCGCCGAACACGGGCACGGCCCGGCCCACCACGTCCCGGTAGCCCCCGGCGTGGAAGCGCAGGCGGAACTCGCCCCGGTAGGAGGCCTTCGTGCGCAGGGACTCCACCCAGCCGCGCACCACGCGCTTGCGGTCCTCCGGGTGGATGGCGGAGAGCCAGCCCAGCCCCAGGTGCTCCTCGTGCGTCTGGCCCGTGAACGCCAGCCAGCGCGGCGCGGGCTCCACCACCTCGCCCCGGGCGTTGGTGGTCCACACCGGCTGCGCCATGGCCTCCACCAGCGAGCGGTAGCGTTGCTCACTGACCCGGAGCGCGTCGTGGGCCCTGCGCTGCTCGGTGACCTCCGCGACGATGACGCCGATGCCCAGCAGCACGCCCGCCCCCGTGCGCACCGGGTAGTAGCTGACGAGGAAGTGGCGCTCCACGCCCACCTCCTTGGAGGTGGCGCCGCTGACCTCCACCGTCTGCAAGGTCCCGCCCTCCAGGACGCGCTGGTACTGGGGACGCAGCGTGGGCCACAGCTCCGGGACGATCTCCTGCACCTTGCGCCCCAGGTGGGCCGCGCGCGGGATGCCGTTCATGGCGGCGAGCGCGTCGTTCACCTCGACGAAGCGCTGGTCCATGTCCACGACCGCGAGCCCCACCGGCGTGCTCGCCACCAGCGTCTCGAGCAGCAGCCGGGAGTGCGCGTCGGTGATGGACTCGGTGGACTCCGGGTCGAAGCTTGCGCTGTGACTCTCCACGCGCGCCTCCTCTGAACCCGGCCCTTCCCGGCGAGCTTGGAGGCAGGGCCCCGTAACGCCGCCTCCCACCATGGGAGTGGCCTGACCTGGAGGGTGTGCATCCCCGGCACTCGCGGGCAATCCGCGCCCGCCTGGAGGCGCAGCCGCTGATTGGCCGCGCCCTCATGGACAGACCCCGAGGAGGCATCCCAGGCTGCTCACCCTCCATAGGCAACCACTTCATCCCACCCACCCCACAGGGCAGGATCACATTCAGATTTGACGCACTGCAAGTCAAAGGCTGACTCGCCCGAGGTGTTGACGTCCGCCAAGCTCGTGGTTCATTGTCTGCCACTCGTCGCGTGTCGCATGCGGTGGAACAGGCGGTTCTGCGGGGTACCGGGGGGTGCCGTGACGCAGCAGCTTGAAACCAGACATGGCGTTGCCCTGGAGGGTGCCATCGCGTGATACGCGAGATCCTCAGCGGCCTGCTGTGGCAGGGCCGGTTGGCCTTGCGCAGCGGCGACGTGCGTGTCTTCGCCGCGCATGGCTACGTGGACGAGGGATACCGGCCCTCGCGCGTGCCGTTCTTCTCCGTCGTCGGTCCGCTGGGCCTCTTCCCTGAACCCGAGCGCGAGAACGGCCGCACCGGCGTCGCCACCGTCCGCGTGCCGGGCCACCTCATCGGCACGCCTCGCGCCGCCGCGGACAGCGTGCCTCCGGGAGGCGCGCTCAAGCTGCGCCTGGATGGCCGCGCCATCGTCACGCTCACGGGCCTGCCGGGCGGTTCGTTCGCCTCCGCCGCCACCGGCCCCACGCTCACCGCCGCCCTCAACGCGAAGCTGGCGGAGGCGCTCACCGGCGGCCTCTACCAGGAGCCCACGGGCGCGCCGCTCACGGACCCCTTGCTGCTGGACGCGCTCGCCGACGTCACCGCGCGCTGGGACGTGGAGGGCCGCCGGCTCGCGCTCAGCTCCGACACGGGCATTGCTTCCATGGAGTTCCGCTCCAGCGTGGAGGTGCTGCCCGTCACCGGCAGCATCGCGGGCCCGCTGGGCCTGGAGCCTCCGGAGCGGGCCCAGGAGGGCAGGGCGTTCCTGAGCAAGCTGCGCGCGCCCAAGGCCATGGCCATCGACGTGCAAGTGGACCTGTGGGCGGGCTCGCAGGTGGACCTGGCGTCCATCATGGACACGGTGGCGCTCTCCATCCCCACGCGCGGGCAGATGGTGCTCCGCCCGTCGCTCTTGGCCGAGGACGTCGCCGACGGCGCCACGACGCTCCGCCTCCTGGCGCGCGGCGAGCCCACCACGCTGCTGTCCCTGGCGCACCTGGAGTCCAGCGACCAGGGCCTGGAGCGCGCTCGCGGCGGACGCGTGGACCTGACGCCGGGCGCGTCCTTCCTGCCGGCCTCCGAGGGCCTGCGCCTGTCCGGCACCGGCACCGCCTCCGTCCTCGTCTACCCCCTGCCCGCCGTGCCGGATCCCTTCCACGCCGACAACCCGGCCCCGGACGGACTGGCGCTGTCGCTGGGGCTGCGGGTCGCCTCCGGCGCGGTGGCCGCGCAGACGCTGCCGGTGGCCGTGCTGCTGTCGCAGGGGCAGCCGGTGCTGCGGCTCGTCGTCCGCTACGAACAGGTGGGCACCCGGCTCATGGGCGAGGTGGTGGCCACCGCGACGCTGTCCCAGGGCAGCGGCACGCAGGTCGCGGAGACGCGCTGGCGCCTTCCGGCGGAGCGGCTGGAGGCCGGCGTGGTGCTGCACGCGCGGCTGGAGGCGGGGGAGGGCGTGGTGTGGCTGTCGGCGGACGGGACGCCGCAGCCGCTCCTGGACGCGGAGGCCACGCCCGCGCAGCCTGTCGCCGCGCCCGGCGTCACCGTCGCCGCGAGCGACATGGTGCTCACGCTGGGGGCGCAGACGGGCACGCCGCTGGACTTCACGGTGGACCACCTGCACCTGGTGGCGGAGCCGGTGGGGCCGTTGGATCCGGCGCTGCGCCGCAGCGTCACCGCGGCGCCTCGCCTCAAGGTGGGCGACGTGGTGGTGCTGGGCGCCAGCGAGGATGGCTACCGCGTGGGCAAGCGGCGCTTCCAGGCGCTGGTGCTGGGGCTGGACGGAGACGCGGTGACGCTCAGCAAGCCCGTGGAGGGCGCCTGGGCGCGGGGCCGCACGCTGGTGTTCCAGGAGGAGTGCTTCTTCTTCCAGACCCAGCTGCGCCGCCGTGACGACCTCTTGAACCACCTGTACCGCTGCAGCGTGGACTACCGCGTCTCCGCGCTGATGGACGAGCCGAACCCGCGCACCAGCGCCCGACTCGTCGAGAAGCCCCAGGTGGACCTCATCGCGCGCGGTGCCTCGCGCGGCGCCAGCGGTCACCCGGGAATGACTGTCACCGAAGCGGATACCGCCAGGCGCGGGACCATCTGAAACCAGGAGGATGAACGTGGCTGAGCGATTGCATCCGGGCGTCTATGTCGAAGAGATCAGTGCCGGTGCGCGCCCCATCGAAGGGGTGGGCACGTCCACGGCGGCGTTCGTCGGCCGCACGGCGCGCGGCATCCCGGGCCTGGCCCAGTTCGTCACCGGCTTCGCCGAGTACGAGCGCGCCTTCGGAGGCCACGAGCCCGGAGAGGCGGGCCTCGTCGCGCAGGCGGTGGAGGCCTTCTTCGACTCGGGCGGACGGCGCGCCTACGTCGTGCGTGTGCTGCCCTCGGACGCGGTGGCTGGCGCGTCCGCGCCCCTCGTCTCCCGCGCGGGCGGAGGCCTCAACGCCCTCACGTTCCTCGCGCGGGGCGCGGGCGAGTGGTCCGACTCCCTCCGCGTCCACGTGAGCGACTCCATCAACTTCCCCAGCGAGGCGTTCCGCGTGGAGGTCATCTGGACGGAGGCCGGGGCCACGCGCCGCCTGGAGGCGTTCGAGGACGTGCGCATGGATCCGTCCAGCGAGGACTACGTCGCCGACCGCATCAACGACATCTCCCGCTACATCCGCGTGCGCGACGAGTTCCAGCTGAAGCTGGCCTCGCAGCCGTCCGGCGCGGTGCTCGTGCCGGGCGTGCCGCCCAAGCTCAAGGCCGCCGTGCTGTCGGGCACCAAGTACAGCCTCTATGACGGCGGCAAGCTGCAGATCTCCACCTGGGACGAGGCGCAGCCGGACCTGCCCCGCACGACGCTGGACGTGCCCATCACCCAGGCCCTGGTGACGACCGCGGTGCCGGCCGCCGCGTTCGCCAACGGCCGCACGCAACTGGACGCCTCCCAGCTCAAGACCTTCCTCACCCAGGCCGTCACCGCCGCGGGGCTCACCAACACCCTCGTCATCGGCGGCACGGACTCGCCGGAGATTTCGCTGAAGGTGGCCACCGGGCCCACGCTCACCATCCCCAAGCCCTCGGGCGCGACGTACGACCTGGACCCGGAGAACGCGAAGATCACCGTGGGACCGCCCGGCGCCACCACGGTGGTGCCCATTCCCATCCTCGCGGGGGACGCCAACGCGGTGACGCCCGCGGAGCTGAACCACTCGCTGGCGGTGGCGCTGGCCGGCAAGGTCGCGTCGGTGGTGACGGACGGGCAGGGCAACACCGTCATCACCGGCCTGCCCACGGCGGCGGGCACCTCCACATTGTCGCTGTCCGCCACGACCCTCACCGGCACGCCCGCCGCCGGCACCGCGGGCCTGACGGCGGAGACCTTCGACGGCTTGCAGTTGTCCATCAGCGAGACGCTCCAGCCCACGGTGCCCACCATGCTCCGGCAGCTGGGCTTCGCGCCGCGCGCGCGGGGCTACTCGAACGACTCGCCCGCGAACCCCACCGTGCGTCCGGCGTCGGTGTCGAACGTGCGGCTCTTGGGCGGCGACGACGGCACGGGCCTGCTGGACACCTCCGACTTCGCGGGCGACGCGAAGCTGCGCACCGGCCTGCACGCGCTGGACACGGAGGAGGTCAACATCGTCGCGCTGCCGGGCAAGAACGAGGTCGCGTTCATCTCCACCGGCATCGCGTACTGCGACAACCGGGGCGACTGCTTCTTCCTCGCGGACGGCCCCGGCGGCGTGGACAAGGACTTCGTCGTCGCGCCGGACGACGCGAAGCAGTTCGTGGAGGGACTGCCCGCGCGCTCGAAGAACTCCGCCATGTTCTACCCGTGGATCCGCGTGGCGGACCCCGTGGGCGTGGGGCGCAACCCCACGCGGCTGGTGCCGCCGTCGGGCCACGTGGCGGGCCTCTTCGCCCGCACGGACACCACGCGCGGCGTGTGGAAGGCGCCCGCCGGCATCGAGGCGTCCATCTCCGAGGCGCTGGGGCTCCAGTACTCCGTCATCGACGCGGAGCAGGACCTGCTCAACCCGGTGAGCCTCAACTGCCTGCGCCAGTTCCCCGGCGTGGGGCTGGTGTCGTGGGGCACGCGCACGCTGTCCCCGGATCCGGAGTGGCGCTACATCCCGGTGCGCCGCACGGCGCTCTTCCTCAAGGAGTCCCTGCGGCGCGGCCTGAAGTGGGCGGTGTTCGAGCCGAATGACGAGGAGCTGTGGGGCCGCATCCGCGTCTCCATCGAGTCCTTCATGCTGGGGCTGTTCCGCCAGGGCGCCTTCCAGGGCAGCACGCCCGAGGAGGCCTTCAGCGTCGTCTGCGACCGGAGCACCAACCCGCAGGAGAACGTGGACGCGGGCATCGTCACCGCGCAGGTGGCCTTCGCGCCGCTGAAGCCCGCGGAGTTCGTGGTCATCGAAATCAGCCAGAAGAGCCTGCTGGCGGCCTGATGCCCACGCCCGTCCCCGCCAACGCCCGCAACCCGCTGCGGACCTTCCGCTTCCGGCTCCGGATGAGCACGTCCGCGGCCGGGGAGTACGTGGCGGGGGTGCGCTCCGTGTCCGGCCTGTCCGTGAACGTGGGCGCCTTCGAAATCTGGGAGGGCGGCAACAACCTGCACCGCTACGCCCAGCCCCACAAGGTGAACTGGGATCCGCTCGTGCTGGAGCAGGGGCTGGCGCTGGACGACACGCTGGAGCGCTGGGCGCGCGCGGTGCTGGAGTTCGCGCGCACCGGCAAGTCGCCCGGCGAGCCGGTGAAGCGCGACCTCTTCATCGACCTGTGGGACGCGTACGCGCACCCCACGGAGGTGCCCACGCCCGGAGGCATGGAGGCGCGCATCCGCAGCTTCCACGTGCACAACGCGTGGGTGAGCAAGTTCCACGCCCTGCCCAAGCTGGACGCCATGGCGGGGGAGGTGGCGCTCCTGTCGCTGGAGCTCACCCACGAAGGCTGGGAGCCGGTGCCCCGGCCCGTCCTGTCCAAGCCGGCGACGACCCTTGCGACGCCCTGACGTCCCCATTCGAGGAGCCACGCCATGCCCCGATTCGTCGAATCCACGAAGCGCGACCCGTACCGCAACTTCAACTTCCGCGTGCTGTTCAACAACATCGAGGTGGCCGCGTGCCGGAAGATTTCCGGCCTCACCGGCACCGTGGAGGTCGTGAAGTTCCGCTCCGGCAACAGCACCTCCACCGTGGACGAGCTGTCCCCGGGCCGCGTGCACTACGAGCCCTTCACGCTGGAGGCGGGCCTCACGCAGGACACGACGTTCCGCGACTGGGCCCTCCAGCTCATCCGCCATGAGGCCACGCCGGGCTTCCGCGCCGCGGAGCCGGACTACCGGCGCACGGTGGAGATCCTCGTCTACGACCTGGATTTCAACCGCGCGGTGAAGAAGTTCGTGCTGCGCAACGCGTGGGTCTCGAAGTTCACCGCGATGTCGGAGCTGGCCGCGGAGGCGAACGAGATCCTCATCGAGACCGTGGAGATTCAACACGAGGGCTTCACGCTGGAGGCGGTGACCTGACGTGCTCCTCGAGCCTCCCAGTCCGGTGCTGCTGCCGCACGGCCTCTTCGACGAGGACGGCCGCTGTCACCGTCAGGGCGAGCTGCGCCCGCTCACCGGCCGCGAGGAGTGGGCGCTGGCCCAGGCCGGCGAGCGCCCCGGCCCGCGCGCGGTGAGCGCGCTGCTCGCGGCGTGCCTGGGACGGCTGGGGGACTATCCGCGCGTGGACGCGGAGCTGGCGGCCTGCCTCACGCGAGGGGACCGGCACCACCTGGCACTGCACCTGCGGGCCCGGATGTACGGGGACCGCGTGACGCTGGTGGCGCGCTGCCCCGCGCCCGGCTGCGAGGCGATGGCGGACGTGGACGTGCGGCTGTCCGCGCTCTCTCCGGAGCGGGCCGTGGAAGCGCCGGAGGTGCTGAGCGTCGCGCTGCCGGAGGGCCGGGCGGAGGTGCGCGAGCCGACGGGCGAGGACGACGCGTTGCTCTCGGAGACCCAGGGCCCGCGCGCGGAGCGGTCCGCGCTCTTGTGGTCCCGGCTGGTGGTGCTGGAGAGGCAGGCGCTGACCCCTGCCGCGTGGCTGTCGCTGCCCCCGCGCTCGCGGCACTCGGTGGCGCTGGCGCTGGCGGAAGGCACGTCCGCGCCGGACCTGGGGCTCCTGGCGCGCTGTCCGAAGTGCGCCGCGTGGCTGGAGCTGGAGCTGGATCCGTTCGCGTTGCTGGCGCGCGAGCTGCGGGGTGGGGCGGCGCGGCTGGAGACGGAGGTGCACGTGCTGGCCTTCCACTACCACTGGTCGGAGGCGGACATCCTGGCCCTGCCGCGGGCGCGGCGGTGGCGCTACCTGGAGCTGCTTCGCAACGAGCTGGAAGGCCGTCCGCTGGTGGATGGCTGGAGCTGACGAGAGAGGACGCACACGCCATGGCCCCACCCCCGGTGCAAGGACAGGTCGGACTCACCCGCCGCGAGATGGAGCGGGAGCTCGCGTGGATGCTGCGCAGCGTCCCGGAGAACCCCAAGGAGTTCATGAAGCTGCTCACCCAGACGGTGGTGGCGCTGATGGACAAGAACAACGAAGCCATCGCGCGTGGCCTGGCCCAGCGCGAGTCCACCGGCACCGGCGCCCGGGGCAACGGATGACGCGCAACCTGGACCCGACGCTCATCGCGTTCGACCAGCAGCTCCAGAAGGGCATGCTGGTGACGCTGCCGCAGACGGCGGACGACAAGAAGTCCGAGCCGTCCGTGCGCGCGCTGCGCTTCCAGTACAACCCGGAGACGGTGACGCGCACGCGCGCGGGCCAGTGGGAGACGAAGCCCGGCAAGACGCCCGAGCAGACCAAGGTCCTCACCGACGGCCAGCGCGGCGGCGGCCTGCACGCCAAGAGCGAGACGATTGCGTTGAAGCTCGTCTTCGACGTGACGGAGGCTCTGCTGCGCGACACGAAGGGCGCGGGCACCCAGGGCGTGCTGCCGGAGCTGGCCATCCTGGAGGGCATGGCGCTGGGCAAGGACCAGACGGGCGAGGAGGAGAAGAAGCCCGCGACGAAGCTCGTGTCGCTCAACCCCACGGAGCTGCTGCTGATGCTGGGGCCGCGCACCTTCCCGGTGGTCATCACCGGCATGACCATCGTGGAGCAGCGATTCGACCCGGACCTGTACCCGCTGCGCGCGGAGGTGGACCTGCGCATGCGCATCCTGGAGGTGGGGGAGAACGCGGCGAACAACAAGGTGGCCCAGGCGTTCGCGAACCTGCGCGACATGCGCCTGCGGATGGAGGACCTGGCGGTGGTGAAGGGCGCGGACGCGAGCACCCTCATCGCGCAGGCCCTGGCGCCGCAGGTGAAGCTCAACGGAGCGAGCTGAAGAGACGGCCATGAGCGACCCCTCCTCGCGACACAAGGACCTGCCGACGTACGCGGTGCCGCTGGGCCCGGAGGGCGCCACGGTGTCGCTGTACGTGCCCCGCGTGGCGCCGCGCGTGCCCACGTCCCTCTTGCACAAGGTGGTGGCGGGGGACCGGTTGGACCTGCTCGCGCAGCGCTACTTCAGCGACCCGTTCCAGGCGTGGCGCATCGTGGACGCCAACCCGACCTTCGAGCCCGAGGCGCTCCTGGTGCCGGGCACGGTGCTGCTCATCCCGGAGAAGCCCTGATGGCGGAGCAGCGCGCGGCGTTCCTCCAGCTCTGGATTGACGGGCAGCCGGTGACGGACGCCCGCAGCCGGGTGTCACGCCTGGAGGTGGACGAGCGCACCGACGACGCGTCGTCCTTCCACCTGTCCCTGGACATGGCGCCCACGGACGCGGGGGACTGGGACGCGCTGGCGGACGGCCGGTTCGCGCTGCTCAAGCGCATCACCATCAGCTTCGGGCTGGGGCTTCCGGACAGCGAGGCGCCGGACGTGCAGGAGGTGGTGTTCGACGGGTACATCACGGCGGTGGAGCCGTACTTCGGCCCGTCGCGCGTGCCGGACTCGTCGCTGGAGGTGTACGGGCTGGACGCGTCGTGCCTGATGCACCTGGAGGAGCGCACGCGGTCCTTCAGCGGGCTGTCCGACGCGGGCATCGTGCGGCAGCTCTACGGTGAGTACGGCTTCGCGCTGGACGTGCAGGAGACGGCGCCGGTGCGCGACCCGGCGCGCGCGGTGGTGCTCCAGCGCGGCACGGACGCGTCGCTCATCCGGTGGCTTGCCAGGCGCAATGGCTACGAGGCCTTCGTGGAGCGCAAGCAGGGCCCGGTGGGCGCGGGCGCGAACGCGGCGGCGGAGTGCGTGGGCCACTTCCACCTGCCCCGGCCGGCCGGACCGAAGCAGCCGGACCTGTCGCTGATTCCTCGCTCCACGCCGTCGGTCATCGAGTTGAAGGCGCGCTGGGAGAGCCACCGGCCCACGGAGCTGCGGAGCGAGCACATCGACGAGCGCACGCGGCGCATCCGCACCTCCACGGTGACGGAGCCGCGCTTCCCGCGCATGGGGACCACCAGCCGCGCGGACATCCTGAAGGCGCGCATGGCGGCGGTGCTGCCCAAGCGGCCGCAGACGAAGGCGGTGGGCCTGCAGTTCGTGGACGTGCCGCACGACGTGCCGGAGGTGGAGAACCTGGCGTGGGCGGACTACCGCGAGGCGGACTGGCTGGCGGAGGCGACCGGCACGGTGCAGGGGCTGCGGTACGAGCGCATCCTGCGCGCCCGGCGTCCGGTGGGGCTGGTGGGCGCGGGGAAGTTGATGGACGGCACCTGGTACGTGCGCGGCGCGCGGCACCGCTGGGTGTGGGCGGAGGCGCTGGCCCGCTACGAGGTGGACGTGGACCTGGCGCGCGACGCGCTCAACGGGGTGGCGTGATGGGACGCGGCCTGCACTTCCCCTTCCAGTTGGGAGACCTGGGTACGCCTCGCACGGTGGGGCCCACGCAGGTCGTCCGGCAGCAACTGGAGCAGCTGCTCTTCACGCTGCCCGGCGAGCGGGTGAACCGGCCGCGCTTCGGGTGCGGAGTGCAGCGGATGGTGTTCGGCGCGGCGAGTCCCGAGGCCGCCGCCGCGGCCGAGTACATCATCCGGCTCAACGTGCAGGAGTTCATGCGCGACGTGGTGCGCCTGGACGCGGTGAAGGTGAGCGCCGAGGACGCGACGCTCTACGTGGACATCCTCTACACGCTGCTGGCGACGGGCGAGGAGCACGCGGAGCTGTTCCGCCGGGACCTGGAGGCGCCGCCGTGAGCGCGTGTCCTGCTGACATTGTCGCTGGAGGTGTCGCTGGCTGCGGGCGAGGTGCACGCGGAGCCGTTTCGCTGCGGTTTGGTGACTTCGCCGTGAGCGCGCGTGTCCTGCTGACATGGCCACTGGAGGCGTCACTCGCGACGGGTGAGGAGCATGCGGAGCTGTTCCGCCGGGGCCTGGAGGCGTCGCTGTGAGCACGCGCGTCCTGCTGACATTGCCTCTGGAGGCGTCGCTCGTGGCGGCCCAGGCCGCGTTGTCGGCGACGCCTCCGGGCGAGGTGGAGTGGGTGCTGCCCTTGGGCGAGGGCGTGCTCACCACGGACCTGGTCGTCGGCACTCCGGCACATGCGCTGCGGATCACGGGCAGCCCGGGCGTGACGCTGAAGCTTGAGGGCGGAACGCTTGAGGTCACCGGCCTCGTCACGGGCCTGTCGGGCGTGACGGTGGTGGCGGTGGACGCCGGGTTGGTCCTCCTGGGGACTCGGGTGGAGGTGGCGGACGTCTCGGTCAGCGCCAACGCTTCGGGTGACTGCGCGGCGCTGAGTGTGGAGACGCCGGACGGCACGGTGGCCATCGACTCGCTCACGGTGATGGCGGCGAAGGGCGAGGACGCTACGGGGCTCCGGCTCCTGGCGGCGGAGGCCCGGGTGACTGGGCTCTCCATCGGGGGCGTGGAGGCCACGGTGGGTGAGGCTTTCGGCGTGCGGGCGGTCTGCCAGCGTTCGCAGTGGGCGGACGTGTCCGTGCGGGACGTCGTGGGCGTGGGCGCTGGCGTGGGCTTGGAGCTGGCGGGCTTCACTCGCGCGGACCTGTCCGGGCTCACCGTGTCGAAGGTGTCTGGCGCAAGCGCGACCGGTGCTCGGGTGCTGGTGGCCCGGGAGGAGGGCGAGGGTCTGTCCGCGGTGGACGTGTCCGTGAGCGACGTGACGTCGCTGGGGTCGGAGTGGGGCGCCGGCCTGGTGGCGGCCTCGGTGGGTGCGTTGCAGGTTCGCGGCTTCACTGTGCAGCGGGTGCAGGGGGCGTTCGCGCTGGGCCTGCTCGCGCTGGGTGGGCGGGGCATTGAAACGGGCATCGGGCAGGTGGAGGACGTCGCGGGCGGTTCGCTCTCAACGGGCATGCGGGTGCTGGGTGGACCTTCCCTGGAGCCGGTGGCGGTTCGCGATGTGGAGGTGAGCCGCGTGTCGGCCGCGCCGGTTCCGGTGGCCTCGCAGCCGGCATCGGCCTGGTCGGACTGGCTCACCGCCGCGCTGGACGCCCTGCTGGCTTCGGTCGTGGGGCCGCTCACGCTGCCGGTGTTCCCCTCCGACGCGGACGTCGTGGGCCTGCACGTGGCCGCGCCGCTCGGTGGCCTGGAGCCGGTGCTGGACGTGGGCACGCCGGGAGAGATCGCCGTCGAGGACTGCTCCCTCTTCGTCATCACCGGCACCGCGCTGCAGCTGGAGGGCGGTCTGCGCACGGCGCTGGTGCGGCGTAACGAGGCCTGGACGTCCGTGCACTCGGGCTGGCTCCAGGCCGAGCAGTTGCTGCTGGCGCAGCTCTCCTGGCACCGGCATGTGCACGGGCTGCGGCTGGGGCCGGGAGAGATCCGCGCGTACGACTCGCTGTTCACGGCGATTGGCGGCGCGCCCTTCGTGCTGGAGACGGACGCGGAGCTGTCCGCTTCGCCCGCGCTGTTCGCGCAGGGCGCGGGGCTGCCGTTCCTGGAGGTGGGGCCGCTGCCGTACCGCACGCCCGGTGCTCCGGAGGTGCCTCCAGTGCTCCTCACCGGTGGACTGCCGCTCCCGGAGACCGTGGACCTGCGGCTGGTGCCGGATGCGGCCATCTCGCGCGCGGCGGTGCCCGTGCCGGGGGATGGGCCTCGCGATCCGGCGCCGTTCGTGGGCGCGTGGGCTCCGGACGTGGTGCCGGGATGTGACGTGCGGGATCCGCAGCCTCGGCCGTGGCTCTCGGCTCCGGAGCGTCCCGCGCCTGGGGCGTTGGTGGACTACCGCGCTCGCGACGCGCAGTCGCTGCTGGCGGTGATGCTGGAGCGGGCCCGCACGGTGATGGCCCCGTGGGAGGACCGGGGGCCCGCGGACTTCACGACCATGCTGCTGGAGGCGGTGGCCGCGCAGCTCGACTCGCTGGCGTACCAGCAGGAGCGCGCGGTGGTGGAGGGCTTCCTGGAGGACGCCCGGCTGCGGCGCTCCGTGGAGGACCACGCGCGCGGCCTGGACTACGTGCCGGACCCCGGGCTCTCCGCCACGGTGATGCTGCGGTTCCGGTTGGATCCCACGGCGCTCGCGGCGCTGGTGAAGGCGCGGCTGGAGGAGCTGCACCTGCCGGTGCTTCCGCCCGGCACCACCGCGCTGGAGTTCCTCACCGGAGGCGGCGTGCTGGAGATTCCGGCCGACACGCTGGTGGCGAATGCCAGCACGGATGAGCACTCCCTCGTGTTCGTCACCGAGTCGCCCCTGTCGTACTTCCCCCGCCTGGAGTCCGTGACGCTCGCGGAGTCCGTGCAGCCGGGAGACACCGGGGCCACGCTCGCGGGCCTGTATCCGGAGCTGGAGCCCGGCCGGTGGCTCATCCTCTACCGGGGACGCGGCGAGGGCGGGCACGTGGTGCGCGTGACGTCCGTGGCGCTCGCCACCGATACGACCTTCGTCGGGTGGGATCCCCGCCGCTTCGCACCGGAGGCGTTCCTGGCCCCAGGTGACCCCGCGCCCGGACCTCGCGCGACGGTGCTGGGGAACGTGGTGCCCGCGCATCACGGACTGCCGGTGACGCCGCTTCCGGAGGGCTTCGAAGCGGACTCGGCGGAGCCCTTCGCTCGCAGCCTCGCGCAGTGGCGCGCGCTGCTGTCGCCCGTCGTGGACGGCAGCCAGGAGCGCGAGTGGGCCCTGCCGTTCCACCCCGTCAGCGTCCAGGCCTCCGGGTATCCGCTGCCGGGCGAGACGTCGCGGCGCGGGACGCCCCAGCTCCAGGTGAGCGTGGAGGACGACCCGTGGACGCTGGTGGACGACCTGTCCGTCCAGGGCCCGGGGGATGAAGTCGTCGTGCTGCGCGCGACCCCCACGGGCGGTGCCAGCCTGCGCTGGGGCGATGGCGTCAACGGCGCCGCGCTGCCACCCCGGGAGACGACGCTGGGGCTGTCGCTGCGCATCGGCCTGGGGACGGTGGCCAACGTGGGCGAGGGCGTGCTCACGCGGCTGCTCCAGGTGCCGTTGGATCCGCAGCGCTCCGCGTCCGCGGGCGAGCTGCTGGCCCAGTCGATGGACGACCTGCGCCTGCTGGTGCGCGTGGACAACCCGCTGCCCGCGGTGGGGGGGCGCGATCCGGAGTCGCTCGACTCCATCCGCTACCGCGCGCCGGCGGGTGTGTCGCAGCCGCTGTCCGCCGTCACCGTCGAGGACTATGTGCGGATGCTCCAGCAACTGCCGGAGGTGGCCGGGGCTTCCGCGCGCGTCGTGAGCCGGGACCTGCGCACGGTCATCCGCGTGACGGTGCTGCTGCGCGACGAGGACACGCTGGACCGCGACGAGCTGCTGCGCCGCTGGGCCGGAGTGCGGCGGCGGTTGGAGGAGATCCGCCTGCTCGGCGTGGACGTGGAAGCGCTGCCGCCCAGGTGGGTGCCGCTGGATCTGGACCTGGAGGTGGACGCCGCGCCGCACGCGCAGGCGGATCAGGTGCGTGACGCGGTGGTGGGCGCCATTGCCGGAGATGGGGGCTTGTTGGATCCGGACCGCTCCGGTCTGAACGGCGACGTCCAGCTCGCGGACCTGTACCAGTCGGTGCTGCGCGTGCCGGGCGTGACGGCGGTGCGGGTGAAGCGCTTCCGCCGGCTGGAGCCCCACGCGCAGGAGCGGCTGGAATCGGGCGTCATTCCCATCGGGCCGGAGGAGGTGGCCACCGCGCGCGGGGGTTACTGGCCGGGCTCGGAAGGTGTCCTCACCGTGCAGGTCTGCGGAGGGCTGCGATGAGCCGCGTTCCTTCCACGCACCAGGCGCTGACGCATGAGCAGCTCCGCATCCGGCTGGGAGAGTCGGCGCGCGTCGTCTTCTCCCGGCTGGACGAGGCACCGACGTGGAACCCGCTCGCGTACGCGGCACCGTCGTCGGTGGACCTGGGGCGCGGGCTGCTCGACAGCGTGGCGCTGGCGCTGCATGTGCTGTGGACGTACCAGCAGGCGTGGGCGGAGGAGGGCTTCCTCGCCACCGCGCGGCTGGAGGACTCCGTCTCCAAGCTGCTCGGGCACATCGGCTACCGGCCGAGCCCGGGCACCGCGGCGGTGGGGCTCCAGCACTTCCGATGCAAGGCGAACGTGCGCGGCACGCTGCCGGCGGGGACGGCCGTGAACTCCGCGGCGCAGGGGGAAGAGGCCGCCGCTGTCTTCGAGACGCTCGCGCCCCTGCGCCTGCTGCCGGAGCTCAACGAGCTTCGCGCGTTCCTGCCGCCTCGCACGGGCGCGGAGACGGGCACGGGGACGGGGACAGGTGGAGGCACGGGAACGGGGGGCACGGGCACGGGAGGTGGCGCGGGCGGAGCCGGTAGCGGCACCGGTGCGCCTTCCGGCCAGGCGGGTGAGCCCGGTGCTCCGGCGCCCACGGGTGGCATCTTCGGGCCGGGGTCGGTGGTCGCGGGGCTTCAGGATCGCATCGAGGTGCAGCGCCACGGTCCGCTGGAGGAGCGGCGGGTGGCTCGAGCGAAGCAGGATGCCCGCAAGCTGGCGTCGCTGATGAAGACGCTGGACCTGGGCGGGGACGCCGCGTGCAAGGGCACCCTGGACGCGCTCTGCGAACAACTGTGCGAGGCCCAGAAGGTCGTGGCGCAGGCGGTGCCTCCTCCCGGCCGTCCCGTGGGCGCGTTGTCCGAGTCGCAGGAGATCCTCGCCCGCCAGCTCCGGAATCTGCAGAAGCGGCAGGCGGAGGCCCTGGCCGCGCTGGAGGCGGCCCTGGCGCCATGCGCGGACGAGGACCCGGCCCTGCACGCCGTGCGGTTGGACAAGATGGTCACGTTCCTGGATGCCTTCGTGAACAGCCTCATCCAGGAGGCGCGGGATCAGCTCGTCATCCTGAAGGGCAGCGAGGCGCTGAACCGTGCGGACCTCGCCTTCGGCGCGGAGGCGGGGGCGGCCCGGCCGCTGGGCGTGGCGGGGGCGGGCACGGACACGGTCTATCTGCTGGCGCTGACGGATGCGTCCGGGCTCACGTCGCAGGAGCCGCCGGTGCGTCCGGGAGACTGGCTGGTGCTGGCCGAGGACGTGGAGCGCCTGGGCCCCGGCGGCGCGAAGGGCACCGAGCGGATCTACCGCGAAGCGCTGCGCGTGCTGCGAGTGCGCATGGAGATTCCGCCCGGGCAGCGCACGCCGATGACACAGGTGACGTTCCAGCCGCCGCTGTCGCGCGCGTACGGATTGGACCGGGTGGTGCTGCTGGGAAACAACACGCTCGTCAGCGAAGGCTCCACGGTGGAGGAGGTCGCCGTGCCCGCGCTGGACCTGCGCACGGTGCCGCTGCTTCACGGGCCGGTGACGTGGCTGCGCGACCCGAGCCACGCGGGAGGCCGCCGGCCGGAGGTGTCCGTCACGATAGGGGGACGCGCGTGGCAGCCGGTGGACTCGCTCCTGGACGCGGCGCCGGATGCGCTGGCCTTCGCGGTGGAGCCGCTGTCAGCCGGGGCCGCGCGCCTGCGCTTCGGAGGTGAGGACCACGGCTCGGCGTTGCCCCTGGGGGCGGAGGTGCGGGTCCGGTATCGCGTGGGGCGGGGGACGGGAGGCAACCGGTCCGCGCTGCGGTTGATGGCGATGGCGACGCCGCATCCCTGCGTGGAGCGGACGTTCAATCCACTCCCGCTGGCCGGTGGAACGGATCCAGAGGCGCCCGCGCTGGCGCGTGTGCGCGGGCCCGCCACGGTGGGCGCGATGGACCGAGCGGTGTCGTTGCCGGACGTGCTGGCGCTGACGCGGGTGTTCGACGGCGTGCACCGCGCGAACGTGTTCCGCGACGCCGTGCGCCGCCGGTCCTTGAAGGTGGTGGTGTCCGGCCCGGAGGGCGCGGCCCTGCGCGCATCCGACCTGGAAGCGCTGCACGCGCACCTGGCAGCGCGAGTGGCCCCCGGGGTGGAGCTGCACCTGGCCAACCGGCAGCGGGTGGAGGTGCGGCTGCGGGTGCTGCTGCGCGTGGTGAAGGGCGCGGATCCGGTCGCGGTGCTCCAGGAGACGCGCCTGCGGCTGGGCGTGGATCGCGACCCCGAGCGCGAGCTGGGCCTCCTGGATCCGGACCGGGTGGAGCTGGGACAGGATCTCCAGCTGTCGGACGTGTACGGCGTGCTCGCGGGCATCGATGGACTGCGCTCGGTGGTGGTGCAGCGGCTGCACCGTGAAGGCACGCCACCGGCCCTCTTCGAGCGCATCGCGACCGCGCCAGGAGAGCTGCTCGCATGGGCACCGCCGGCCGGCGAGAGCGACGGCGTCGCGCTGTCCTACGAGGAGGCCCAGGACCTATGAGCCACGCCTCGCCGCGCTGGACCGGCTCCAGGCCCTCGGATGGGGGTTCTGTCCACATGGATGAGAAGGTGGGAAACCGGCTGGGTCCCCCCGTCGGCGGCGACCCTCATGAACTGGTCCGACTGTCGGACCAGTTGGGGAAGCCGGGGGCCAGGGGGGCTCCGCGCCGACCGGTCAGTGGAAACCTGTCCGACTGTCGGACCAGTTGGGGAAGCCGGGGGCCAGGGGGGCTCCGCGCCGACCGGTCAGTGGAAACCTGTCCGACAGTCGGACCGGCTTGGCGAACCGGGGCTGGCGGGATGCCGCCACTCCAGCCGGTCAGCGAGAACCTGTCCGACTGTCGGACCCGTTTGGCGGCTCGCGTTGGACGGGGGGCGCCTGGTCGTCATGGCGGTGACTCAACGCGGCTTCTCGCGGAGGTGCGGGTCCCATGAGCCGTCCCTCCCAGCGACTGATTCAGCTTCTCCCCGGCCTCTACACGGCTCGGGACTCCACGCTCGCGGACCATCCGTTCCTCAAGCTGCTGGCCGTGCTGGGCTTGGAGCTGGACGCGTTCTCCCGCGCGGTGGACCAACTCTGGGATGACCACTTCGTGGAGCGCGCCGGGCCTCAGGCGCTTCCTTTGCTCGCGGAGCTGATGGGGGCTCGGCTGCTCACGGATGACCCTCGTGTGCAGCGTGGAGTGGTGGCTCGCGCGGTGGCGTGGCGCCGGCGGAAGGGCACGCTTGCGTCGCTGGAGGAGGTGCTGTCCGTCACCAGCCTCTGGGACGCGGAGGTGGATGAGTCCTTCCGCTCGCTGCTGGAGACCCAGGACTTCAACGACGTGCTGCCCTGGCGCGGCCGCAGCGCGGTGGTGTGGGATCCCATTGGCCTCGCGGATCCACTCACGCGCCGTTCGCCTGACGTCGTGCGTCCCCGGGATGGCGTCCCGGTGCGCGGTCCGGTCATTGGCATCGCTCCGGGTGAGACGCTGGATCAGGCCCTGCGCCGGCTCGGGAGCGCGGATGCCGGCCGCCATGCCGCGACGCCTCGCACGCTGGACCTGCTGGGCTGGGCGCGTCCGGACGTGGCGCTCATCCGCACCGCGCGGCTGACCCCGGTGGAGCTGGAGGACGTCACTCCGGCCACCGTGCACACCCTGCCCAATGGCTACCGGGGCTTCCGCGTGGATCCACTGGACCGCGATGGCCCCCTGGTGTGGCTCAAGCCGCTGGAGCGCGCGGACCTCACCGGCGGCCTCACCGCGCGCCATGAGCCCTCGCCTGTGTCGCTCACCACCGGGCGCACGGCGGCGATGCTGCTCACCCCCACCGGCCTGGCCGAGGACGCGGACGCCGCCGAACGCGCGGATGCCATCACCGTGTCCGTCGATGGCATTCCGCTGGTGGGACCGGATGCCCTGCCGCTCCTGCGTGGACCGCTGCCCACCGCTCCCGTCGGGCTCGCCCCCACGCTCCGGTTCGCGGACCGGGGACGGCCTTCTCCGGGGGACACGTGGCGCCTCACGTTGCTCGCGGCTCGTGAGAACTCGGACACGGTGCTTCTGTCCACGGAGCTGACGCCGGATGCGCTGAACACCGTCACCGTGACTCCGGAAGCGAACCAGCTCCTCGGCGGCACCACGGCGGCGCTCCTGGTCGAACGCTTGAGCGGATCGCCGCGCCTGCGCGACGTGGACGGTTCTTGGCGCACCCTCACCGCGGGCCTTCGTCAGGGGCCTCCTCGCAGCAACGCCGTTCGCGTGGACCTGTCCGGCGCCCCATGGGTTGCGCGCATCGAGCAACACCTCGCGGACGGCAGCCTGCGCCTTGCCCGCTTCGATGCGAGCGCCGACGGTGCGTCCTGGCAGGTGGCGGAGCTGGGCGGGGCGCTGCCTCCGGATGGTCCGGGCATGTCCCTCGCCGTCGTCGGAGACGCGCTGCTGCTGGTGGCTCCGGATGGGGCGGGGAAGCTGGGCGTGTGGTCGGTGACGGGCCTGGACACCGCCACACCGACGGGGGCGCGGCTGGACACCGCGAGCCCCCGGCAGCCTTCCGCGCGCCTGGCGCCGGCCCTGTGCGTACGGAATGGACGGCTCTTCGTACTCGGCGGCGACCTGGGCGGTGCGCCCACCGGAGACCTCTGGTCGCTGCCCGTCGCGGGCGGACCCTGGCGGCCCCATGCGGTGCGCAACCGCCAGGAGCGCAAGGGCGCGACGCTGCTGAGCACCCCGCAGGGCCTGGTGCTCCTGGGTGGCGAAGCCGTGACGGGCGAGCTGGCCGTGCCGGTGATGTCCTGTGACCCGGCCTCCGCGAGCCCGGCGTGGCGACCCCTGGCCCCGCTGCCCATCGCCGCGAACCTGCCCGGCATGCTCGCGGCGGCGCCGACGGCGGAGGGGCTGGAGGCGCTGGTCTGGGCGGACACGACGCGTCCCCGCAGGATGACGTTGAAGGCGGGGGAGGGCGCGTGGGTCGCGGGACCGCTGGAGCCCTCGGGCACGAACCCTCCGGTTCCTGGCGAGGCGCTGTACGTCGACGGCCGCGTGCTCCTCGTGGATCCGGTGCCGCTGCCCGCGTCGGAGGTCGTCTTCTCGCTCGGCGGACGCGGACACCTGGCCTTCCTGCCGGAGCTGGCCCTGCTGCCGGATGAGTTCCTGCGCTTCAACGTCGCCAACGATGGCGCCGTGTTCATCGAACCTCGCGTGGGCCAGCCGCTCCCGCTCGACTCACGGCCCGGTGGCGCGTACCACTCCCGGGATGCCTCCGCCGTGGGTGGCGCGCGGCGCTACTCGATTCCCGGACGGCTGAAGCGCCACCCGTTCAAGCTGCGCCAGCGCAGCCTGGGCCCGTGGACGACGCTCGCGCCGAGCAACGCCTCCGGCGTCGTCGCGGTGGATCCGCGCCTGGGCCGCGTCGTGCTCCAGGACGACGCGCCCGTGGGCCGCGTCACCGTCTCCGCGCGGGTGGGGCGGGGTGCCTCGCTGGGCGCGGGGCTGCTCCCTCCGGACCGCCGTCCGCCCTCCGCGTGGGCGGAGCCGGACCTGCCGTTCATCGACCCTCCGGACCGTCCTGGCGACCGCTCCGGCACCGGCCTTCCCGTCACCGCGTGGATCTCCCCGGAGCGCGCGGGCGGAGTGCTGGCGGCCGGAGGCCAGGAGCGGCCCATCGTCGCGACCGTCGCGGAGGGGCTTGGCTCCGGAGCGCCTCCGGTGCTGGGGCTCATCGGCTCGCCGCGGCTGACTCCGGAGCGTTTGTCCCAGGGGCTCGACGGCGGGCTGTCCCTCTTCGCCGCGGACACGGGCGCGGCCCCGTGCATCGGCGCGGATGAGCACGGCCTCTCGCTGGCGCTCTACCCGGGCTTCGGAGGCAGCGCGGCCACGCGCGTGTGGCTCGCGGGCCTCTGGCTCGCGGGACGGCTGGAGCTGGTGCTCGCCCGGGGGCAGGCGGACCTGCGCTGGTGCAACCTGGGGGCTCCCGGACAGGTGGGCCTGTGGATGCCGGGCGGTGGGCACCAGGACATCAGCGCGCGGCGCTCGCTGCCTCCCGCCGACGTGGAGCTGCGCCTCTACGGCTGCATGGTCGGCGTCATCGAGCTGCCGCCGTGGGTGCACCTCGTCGCCTCGGGCTGCACCTTCGACGCGGGGGACAGGGACGCGGTCGCCATCCGCGCGGCGGGGGCTCGCGTGCGGCTGCGGCACTGCACGGTGCTGGGCGCCACGGAGGCGGGCGTGCTGGAGGCTTCCTCCTGCGCGTTCGCGGGCGAGGTGCGCACGGACCGGCCGGACCTGGGCTGGCTGCGCTACAGCCTCTACTCGCGCGGCGGACAGCCCCCGGTGTCGCACCAGTCGCGGGTGCACACGGTGTCCTTCCAGTCCAACCGCCAGACGGACCCGGGCTACCTCGTCCTGGGTGACAACAACGGCCCCGACGCGCTCCACGCCTCCGAGCGCGGCGGAGTCCCCGGCGCCCATGGCGAGCGCTCCGACCATGAACGCGAGCTGTCCGCTCGCACCGACGACAGCATGCCTATTGGCGTGACGCCCTTCCACGCCGACCGCAGCCAGGACGACCTCCATCGGATGAACCGATCATGACCGTGAAAGCGTACACCTCCAGGTCCCGCTTCGACGAAGCCCGGCGATTCTCCGGCGTCTACCAGCAGATGGGGCGCATGAGCCTCGACGCCGACTGGAACGAGGAGGTGCGGCTGCGCACCGTGGACGCGCGCCGCCGCTCCGCCGACGTCGCCGAGGGCTCTCCCGACGACGGCTTCCGCATCGTCGACACGTACCTCGTGGACCCCATCCGCAACGTGCTCGGCTGGACGGGGCAGGGGCTGCCCGTGGGCGACGAGCGCACCATCCCGCGCGAGCTGCGCCTGGACCGCTACGACGCGGAGACGCTGCCCTTCGTGGTGCGAAGCCGGGGCCACATCGCCCTGCGCCGCACGCTGCCCACGCCGCTGGATCTCACGGCCGTGGCGCGCTCGGACGGCTCCACCTTCACCGCGTCCGCGCTCGTCATCGGCGTGCGCTTCGAGCGGCCGCCCACCGACGATGAAATCATCGACCTGCGCGTGGTGGTCACGGACACGGACGGCCACGAGACGGTCATCTCCGCCGGCCTGGGCCAGCGCCCCTCCGGCTGGAACGACGTGCGCTTCCCCGTCTCCGCGTTCGCGAGCGTGGATCCGGCGAAGCTGAAGACCTGGGGTGTGCTGGGCCTGCCGCCCGTGGCCCGCACGTGGGTGACCGCGCTGCGCGTGGAGGACGCGGCGCTCGGGGCCGATATCATTATAAGGGGCGGTGACGGAACGCTGCCGGGCGCGGGCCGCATCCTGCTCGACGGCGTGCGTGTCTTCCTGGAGCAGGACCTGCGCTACTCCGCGCAGCCGGACCTGCCGGAGGCGCCGCCGCTGACCGCGCTGCCCACGGACGGGACGCGGCACCACTTCTTCTTCCTCGACTGCTGGGAGCAGACCACCACCCACCTGGACGACACGTTCCTGGAGGAGCCCGCGCTGGACGGCCAGGACACCACCGTGCGCCTGCGGCTCGTCACCCAGGTGCGCGCACTTCAAAGCCTTGCCGCCACCGACGTGGAGACGCTGCCCACGCCCACCAGCGGCGCGCGGCTCACCACCAACATCCCGAAGGGCGCGCTGCCGGACCGCTTGCCGCCGGAGCCGCTGGACCCCTGCCGCGACCGGTGCCTCGCCACGGAGAACGCGTCCACGGGCGAGGGCTACGTGGGCTCCGACAACCTCCACTTCCGCGTGGAGTTCTTCCGGGGCGGCGCGCAGCCGGTGGTGCTGTGGTCGCGCGACAACGGCTCCACCGTGCTGCCCCTCACCGCGCCCGCGGCGGCGGACGCGATGACGCTCCAGGTCTCTCCCGAGAGCGCCTCGAAGCTGCGCGCGGGCGACCTCATCGTCATCGAGGACCGCGTGACACGGCTTCAGCCGGAGGGCCCGTCCCTGCCGGTGCTGCGGCGTCTGCGCGGCGTCCAGGCGGACACGGGCAAGCTGGAGCTGGCGGACGCGAGCGCCGTGCTCACCACGGACCCCGCGGTGGTGTCCGTGGGCGGCACGTTGGGCCGCGCCTTCAGCCCCTCGCAGGGCGCCGTGGTGCGCCGGTGGGATGGCGGCGACCTGGCGGTGCCGGACGTGCGCTACCGCTTCGATGACGGCATCACGCTGGCCTTCACCAACACCGAAGGGCGCGCGAGCGAGTACTGGTCCTTCACCGTGCGCGTGCGCGCGGCGGACGGCTCGGCCCGGGGCGAGGTGGAGCAGCTCACGGACGCGCCCGTGCACGGCCCGGTGCACCACTGCGTGCCGCTGGCGCGCGTGACGGGCGGCGCGGTGCGCACCTTCCAGGACCTGCGCCCGCGCTACCTGCCGCTCGCCCAGGTGCGCGACCGGCTGGTGGAGCTCTCCGAGCGCGTCGTGGGCCCCGGCGTCTTCACCGTGGTGGTGGGCGACGGCGTGCGCAGCTTCGGCGACGTGGACCAGGACCTGCTCGAAGGCATCACCGGCGACGAGGCGCTCCAGGCGGCCGTGGACCGGATGGGCGGGCAGGGCGGGTCCATCTTCGTGCGCTCCGGCCGCTACAAGCTGGAGCACCCGGTGCTCCTGCGCAACCTGTCCTCCGTGCACCTGCTGGGCGACGGCGAGGCCACCGAGCTGCGCACCCAGGGCTCCGGCGGCGCCTTCTTCGTGGACCGCTGCGGCCTGGACGGCGACGTGCGCATCGAGGACCTCAAGCTGGTGGAGGCCCCCTTCGAGGACGTCGTCATCGGCGGAGGACTCCAGCCCGTCGTCAAGGCGGTGAAGGCGAGCGTGGGCATGACGAACGGCCAGCGCTTCGTGCCGCTCCTGGAGGTGGACGACGACCGCGTGCTGGAAGAGGACGACGTGAAGCACCCGTCCGCCGAGGCCGACTTCGTGGACGTGGTCGCCAGCCGCATCAAGGTCATCGTCCCCGGGCAGGGACGCGCCGCGGGCTCCGTGGTCGCCACGCTGGTGCAGCTGCGCAAGCTGCAGCGGCTGCACCCGGGCCAGCCGCTGGAGGAGGTGCCGGAGGCGAAGCCGCTGCTCGACGCGCTGGCGACGCTGCCGCACGGCGTGGTGACGCTGGCGGACTCCAGCGGCGTGACGCTGCGCCGCTGCCACATCCAGGCGAACCAGGCCGGCTCGGAGGCGACGGGCGTGCTGGTGACGGGCACCTGCTCGCGCATCGTCATCGATGAGAACCGCATCGGCGCGGCGACGGGCATCGCGGTGGCGCCGTACGCCCCGTACCTCGCGGAGCGCTTCCTCGCGGCCTTCCCTCGCGCGGGCCTCTTCGTCGACGCGCTGGCCATCACGAACAACCGGCTCCAGCCGCTGGGAGAGGCGACCACGGGCATCCACGTGGCGGACGGGCGCCTGGCCGGCGTGGAGGTGCGCGGCAACCGCGTCCAGGGCTTCCACGTGGGCATCCTCGTGCAGGACCTGGCGGAAGGGGGGCTCGCGGGGCCGGTGGACCGCATGGTGGTGGCGGAGAATCAGGTCCTGGGCTCCGCCGCCGTGGGCATCCAGGTCGCGGGCGACGGCGTGGACGTCGTGGGCAACGAGATCCGCAACGCCGTGTCGGACGGCCTGTTCCAGGTGGGCATCCAGCTGTCGGGCCGGGCGCTGCGCGTGCGCGAGTCGTGGATCTCCCTGCCGGCCGTGCCCGCCGCGTCGGTGCTGGGCGTGGTGGCCGGCATCGTCGTGGGTGACGGCCTGGATGACGGCCAGTCCAACGGCCGCCCCGCCGCGGACGTGGAGGTGGTGGACAACCGCATCGAGGGCGACGGCGAGGCCACGCCGGGCTTCGGCATCCTCCTGGGCGGTCCGCACCCGGTGTTCGACGTGCGCATCCGGGGCAACGTGGTGCGCGCGCTGGGCGACGCGGCCGTGCGCACCTGGGGCACGGGCGGCGCGGTGGGGCGCCTGCGCATCGAGGACAACCGCTTCGAACAGGTGGCGCTCGCGGACGTGCCGTCGCAGACGGACAACACCGCGGCGCTGTCGCTGCTGGACCCGGGCCTGGGCGCCATCCTGAGCGCGGATGCCCGCGCCCGGCCCCGGCCGCTCGTGGAGGCGCTGCTCGCCAACGCCACGCCCCGCGTGCGTGCTCCATTGGACGCCGCGCTGCGCTGGCTGGAGCGGCTGACGCTCCGGGGCGCGGTGGTGCTCGCGGGCGTGGACGAGGCGCAGGTGCGCGGCAACCGGCTGCTCCAGGTGGGCAGGACGGACGCGTACGGCGCGCCCGGCCTCGCGGACGCGGAGGTGCGCGCGGCGGGCATCGCCGTCGTGTCCGGCTCCGGCATCACCGTGGAGGGCAACGAGGTGGACGGCGTGCACGCGCCGGTGACGAAGACGGAGGCGCCGCCGGTGGTGGGCCCGGTGAAGCTGCCGCCCATCACCCAGGTGCTCCAGCAGCTCAGCGTCACGTCCGCCACCGTCCGCCCGGAGCGCGGTGACGTGCACGGCGCCGTGGTGGGCATGTACGCCACCGTGTTGCAGTACACGGGCGCGAACGAGGACGGGCGCCAGAAGATTGGCCGGGGGCTGTATGGGCCGCTGGACACCCTGGCGCAGGAGCTGAAGGACGTGGGCACCACGCCCGCCAACGTCATCGACGCGCTGGTGCACGAGGTGGCGGAGATGCGCGCCGCCCAGGGCTTCATCGACCACACGAAGACGTCGCACGCGGTGCGCTCGTCGCTGGCGCGGGCCTCCAGCTTCACCGCGCCGGACGACGTGTCCCAGGAGGCGTGGGACACCGTGGCGCAGTTCGACCTGGCCACCGTGTCCGGCAAGGACGCCGTCCTGAAGACGGCGGACCGCATCAAGGGCGCCTTCGACTCGCTCGTCCAGGGACTGCCCGCCGGCGTGGCGAAGGCCCTCATCGGGGCCCTGGGCCGGGTGCAGGGCGCGCCGGACGACCTGACCGCCCTGGTGAACCTGGCCAGCGCGCTGAGCCAGGTGGCCCAGCTTCGCGAGGCACAGGCGCAGCGCGCACGGCAGCCGGTCATCGGTCAGGCGGTGGGACCGAAGAAGACCATCATCGGCACCTTCGCCGACGCCGCGCTCCAGCAGCTTCCGCTCCAGCCCGGCACGCGGGGCGCGAAGGCCAACACGGACGTGCTGGTGCAGTTGCGCCAGTCCAAGGAGGCCCTGACGGATCAGCTCAAGGAGCTCCACCCCGCGCTGGCCTCGCAGGTGGAGGCGGACTACCGCGACGTGGAGCGCACCGGCGGTCAGCTCCAGCCGGTGGTGGACCGCATGCGCGCCACCCTCAAGCAGGTGCTGGACTTCACCACGGGCCAGCTGCCTCCGACGGGCGTCACGGCGGAGGACGGAGCGCGCGTCGCGGCGCAGGGGCGGACGGCCACCATTGGCCTGTACGCCACGAACCTGGACCGGCAGGCGGCGGGCCTCGTCACCGAGTCCGACGACACGGTGGAGAAGCAGCTGCGCGCCTTCGGCACCGCCGTGGGACAGCTGGGGGAGCTGGTGAATGGCGACGCGGAGCTGTCCTCCCTTTCGCTCCAGGCCCACCAGGCGGTGGTCGCCGCCATCGCCCAGCCGCAGAAGCGCGCGGAGCAGGTGGCCATCGCCCGGGGGCTCCTGGACCGCATCCGCGTGAAGACGCTGGACGTGCTCCCGGTGCTGCCCATGCCCCCGACGCCCCTGCCGGTGAAGGCGGAGCCGCTGGAGCGGTGGGTGTCCGCCCTGGGCGCGCTGGTCCTGGCGGTGCGTGGCCTGTCGCCGGGGCCGGTGCTCACCGGGTCGCTCCAGCTCTACCTGTCCCACTACGAGCGCGTGCTGGACATCGCGGGCGTGCAGGGGAAGTTCCGCACGCTGGCGCTCCAGCGCGTGAGCGCGGCCATCACGACCCTCAACAGCGGCAACGGCGGTACGCCCGCGCGCCAGGCCCTGCACCTCTTGGTGGACGAGCCCGCCACCACCGCCGCGGAGGCCATCGCCAGGTCGAGCGCGGTGACTTCGGAGCTGGACGCCGCGGCGGTCATCCTGCGCGCCGTGGAGCAGGCCCTGGACCCCGCCGAGGACGATGCGTCCCGCGTCGCGCGGCTCCAGGAGTACCTGCGCCAGCGCGCCGACAAGGTCTCCGCGTCGCTCGTCGCCGTCATCACCGGCATGCAGTCGCTGGACGGCATCCTGGACGTGCTGCGCAAGTCGCTGGAGCAGCTGGCGCGCGGCGAGGCGCCGGACCCCGGCGACCTGGTGGACCCCGTCTTCGACACCTTCCCGTCACCCGCGGACGGCCTCTTCGTGTCGGGCGTGCAGGGCCGCGTGCGCTTGGCGAACAACACCGTGCGCGACTCCGTCACCGGCATCACCGCCCTGGGCGCGGCGGGGCACCTGTTGACGGAGGCGCCCACCGAGCCCGGCTCGCTGCTCGACGTGGAGGGCAACCGGGTGGAGGGCTGCGCGGTCGCGGGTCTGCGGCTGCGGCCGGACCTGTCCGTGACGGTCGTCTCCGGCAACCACCTCTTCGCGTGCGCGGGGCTGCCCACCGCCGGGGAGCCGGGCCTGGGTCAGGCGGTCGCGACCTTCGTGGGCTCCGGCGAGCTGGTGGTGAAGGGCAACGTGTTCCTGGAGAGCGGCAACTCGCTGCCGCAGGCGCTGCTCCACGAGGTGGCCATCGACTGGCGCGGCGAGACGGTCGTGCGCGGAAACACCGTGCGCCACTCGGGCGGCGGCGGTGGCGGCGCGGGCGTCCTCGTCGTCACGGACACGCTGCCCCAGGACCTGGTGGCGAAGCTGTCGCGCGTGCCGTTCCTCGCCACGGATCCGGTGCCCAAGCCGGGCACGGAGGGCCGCACGGTCCCCGGCAAGCCCCTGCCGTCCGCCGTGGCCACGCTCGCGTCGGTGCCCCGCGTGGAGGACCTGGTGCAGATTGGTTCGCTGAAGCAGAAGTTCGCCGCCGGGCCCGTGCTCAACCGCGCGCTCACGGTGACGGCCCCGGACTTCACGCCCTCCCAGAGCGCCAGCGCGGCGGCCTCGCGCTACCTCACCGCCACGGCGGCGCTGGTGAAGCCCGCGCTGGTGGACTTCCTCGTCAAGCCCATCCCCATCATTCCCCGGCCGCTGGTGAAGGCGAAGCGGGGCGTGCAGGTGGAGGGCAACGACGTCACCGCGCGAGGGCCCGCGCTGCTGCTGCTGGGCAACGGCGGCGCGGTCATCTCCACCGCGGTGTCCGGCAACGAGCTGCGCAGCGAGGGCGGCGTGGGCGCGGTGTACCTGCGCCGCGCGGACTCCACCGTCTTCAGCGGCAACCGGTGCCAGTGCCTGGACGCGGTCAACGTCGTCGTCCTGCGCGTGGAGCGCGCGCCGGTGACGTTCACCGGCAACGTGGTGCTGGGCGCGGAGACGGTGACGCCGCCCCGGAAGGTGCTGCGCCCGCCGTGGACGCTGCCCTCGGACAAGCTGACGCTTCAGATCCCCGTGGGCGGCGGCTCCACCCTGGGCGTGCCCCTGGACCAGGAGCTGCTGCTGGGCGGCCTCCAGCGCCGCCGCGACGTGGCGAGCGACGCCTTCTCCACGCTGCTCGCGGAGCTCGTCACCCAGCCCCAGGCCCGCGCGGAGATCCCCTCCAAGGCCGTGCTCGACCAGAGCACCGTGGAGGACGTCCGCTCGAAGCTGCCCGCGACCATGGACGTGCGGCTGGGAGCCCGGACGCTCTACGGCATCGCGGTGACGAAGGATGACTCGCCCACGAGCGCGCTGCGCGACCTGGTGAACCGCGTCGCGATGCACGCGGACCGGCCGGAAGATGTGCAGGGCCAGGTGCGCTCCGTGCTGGCCGCGTCGGACGGCGACCCGAAGAAGGCCCTCCAACTGGTGGACAAGAGCGTGCTCGGCATCGACTCGGCGGCGTCCACCGTGAAGGAGAGCATCCTCAACGTCTCCGTGCTGCACGAGGTGCTGGCGGACTCGTTCTACTCGGGCGGCGACAAGGGCCCCAAGCCGGTGCAGGACGCGGGCGTGCTGCCCGTGCCCGAGGAGCCGCCGCCCGACCCCTACGCCCACTCCGTCGTCATCCTGGGCGGCTCGCGCGTGGCGGCCGTCGGCAACGCGACCACCTCCGGCGTGCACGTGCAGGAAGCCGACGCGGTGGTGGAGCTCAACCCGTAGCGCTGGACCCCCTTCGAGGAAGACACCCCCATGCCCGACCCCTTCGCCCTCAGCGGCCGCGTCGCCCTCCAGCGCACCGCGCTGCCCGAAGTCTCCCTCTCCGCCACGCCGGACGCGGCCGACGCGAAGGCCGCCGCGCTGGAGAACCTGGCCGGCACGCGCGTGAAGCTGGACCTGGACGCCGCCGTGCTCAAGGCCCTGGACGTGCGCATCTCCCGCTTGCCGCCCATCCCCACCGTGCCCGCGACGCTCCAGGACCTGGTGCGCGCCGCGCGCCGCAAGCTCGCCTCCGAAAGGCAGCGCGAGGTGGGCGTCTGGGTGGACACGCGCGCGAAGCTGGCGACGCGGCTCGTGCAGAAGCTGGAGGAGTGATGCGCAAGCTGCTCGAAGCCAGCATGGGCCAGCGCTGCTACCTCTTCACCACGCTGGGCCAGGTGTACGTGGGCCTGGTGGTGGAGCTCATCGACGACGTCGTCCACCTCACCGGGCCGGACGGCATCACACCCGTCTACATCAACCTGTCGGACGTGTCCGGCGTGCGCCAGTACGACGAGGACAACGACCTGGGGACCGCGCGATGATTGAACAACTGCTGCAGCAGCTCATCGAACGCACGGAGAGCCGCTACTTCGGCAAGTACCGCGGCTATGTGACCAACGTCTCGGATCCCCTCAACCTGGGGCGCATCCAGTGCGTGGTGCCGCGCCTGATGGGGGACGTGGCCACCGGCTGGGCCATGCCGTGCACGCCCTACGCGGGCCCGGACCAGGGCCTCTTCGTGGTGCCGGACGTGGGCGCGGGCGTCTGGGTGGAGTTCGAGGGGGGCGACTTGTCCCAGCCCATCTGGAGCGGCATGTGGTGGGGACAGCCGGCCCTCGCGGATTTGGGCCAGCCGGACTCCAGCGCGCGCGTGGCCCCGGACGTCAGCGAGGTGCCCAAGCATGACTACCCCCCGCAGTCCGCGGTGCCGGGCGTGCGGATGCTCAAGTCCGCCACGGGCCACTACATCGTCCTGGATGACCGGCCGGAGTCCGCGCGCGTGGAGATCCACGACCGGCAGGGCAACCGCGTCATCCTGTCCGCGGAGGGCCTGGACCGGCTCATCAGCAACGAGCGCACGGTGAACGAGGGCAACCGCTCGGCTGAAATCGACGGCGACGACCGGCTGGAGGTGGCGGGCAAGCAGGACGAGTCGGTGGACGGCAACCACACCCGCGACGTGGGCGGGGACGTGTCGCTGCACGTGACGGGGTCGCTGACGGAGAAGGTGGACGTGGCGGGCTACAGCCGCGTGGTGGGCGGCACCGGCATGAAGGAGACGGTGGGCGGCCCGCGCGAGGACCGCATCCAGGGCAGCCACACGCGCACCGTGTCCGGCGCGTCGCAGGAGACGGCGGTGGGCGGCTTCGGCGTCACGTCCGGCGGCAACGTGAACCTCGCCGCGGGCAAGGCGGTGAAGGTCGCCGCGACCATGCCGGACATGCCGGGCCCGTCGCTGAACGCCATCTCCATCGACGCGCTGATGGGCAACGTGTCCATCAACACCATGCTGGGCATGTGCCAGGTGGGCGGCATCTCCGCCATCTCGCCCATGGTGCTGGGCGACGGCTTGGCCATCCACTTCACGATGCTGGCGCAGATCCTCAAGGCGGTGAACCCGATGACGGTGGCCGCGTACGGGCCGCTGCTGGATGTCTGGGCCGCGATGACACCGATGCTGGACTGGTCCTACTTCGGCTTCGTCAAGCGCATGCCGGTGGGGTGACGCGATGAAGGAGCCCGGCTGGAGTCCGCTGGAGGCGTCGGTGCTGCGCGAGCGGCTGGAAGAGGTGAAGGCCCTGCTGCTCCAGGCGGCGGCGGTGGGCGTGGCCCAGGACGCCGAGCGGCTGGAGAAGCTGATGGAGCTGGAACAACGCACCCGGGAGGACGCGCGTGGCCGAGTTCAACGACGCCGCTATCGCTGAGCTCCACGGCGCGCTGGAGGTCTGCTGCGAGGAACTGGCGAAGGCGCTGGAGGAGGCGGAAGGCCCCGATTCAACGGGCTCCGGAACCGGGGGCGGCGCCGGTGCCGGTGGCGGGCCCGCGTGGCGGCCACTGGTGATCGGCGTGCCGCCGGGGCTGGAGCAGCTGGTGGGCATCGTCAAGCCGCCGCTCCAGATCATCATCGCGGTGCTCCAGTTCGTGCAGGCGCTGCTCCAGGCGCTGGCGGCCATCCTGCTGGGGCTGCCGGATCCGTTCCGCGCGCTCATCCTCGCGGCCTACGGGCTGCTCAAGGACATCATCAACGACCTGCTCAACGCGGGCGCGTACCTCTACGCGGACGCGCCGGGCATCGGGCCCACGGAGACGAACCTGGCGGAGACGGGCTTCATCCCGAACCTCCCCAAGGACTTCAAGGCGGGCTTCGCGCTGGAGCGGCCGCCGGTGACGCCGGATGGCTTCGCGCGCTGGGCCAGCCGGTTCACCGCGTCGTTCGACGACCCGGGGGACGACTCGCGCCCCACGGTGACGGACGGCGCGCCGGTGCAGGCCGTGTTCATCGTGATGGCGGCGCCGTCGCTGGATGCGCTCCGGCAGGCGCTGTACCTGCTGGGCAAGCTGCTCAACATCAGCGCCTTCAAGAAGGCGTTCGAGAAGTACCCCCGGGGCGCGCTGGATCCGCGCCGCGCCCGGGCCCGTGGCAAGTCGGTGAAGCCGGACTGGAAGTCCGCGCGCATGCGCGACCTGTTCCCGGACCTGGAGCGGCTGACCATCCTGCCGGAGGCGCTCAAGTCACTGCTGCTGGCGGTGGACAACCTGGCGTCGCTCATCCGGAGCCTCGCGGCCGCGATGCAGGACAAGGTGCAGGTGCTGATGAAGCTGGCGCAGGCGGTGCAGGCCATCATCGACCTGCTGGACGCGCTCAAGTCCGCGGGCATGTACGCGCTGCCGGTGTCCACGACGGGCGGGGTCGCGGGGCTGAAGCAGGCCTTCCTCACGGCGACGAACCGGCCACCGGGCGGCTACGTGGGAGGCATCTGCCTGCTGGCGGCGGGGCCCAACCTGGCGAAGGCCGCGATGCTCTGGGAGCTGCTGGGGCTGTCCGCCGCGATGGACCTGGCGTCGGGAGAGCTCACGCTGAAGGACGTGGCGAAGGCCATCGAGAACAGCAAGGCGGCCCAGGTGCTGGAGGCGAGCGCGGACGAGGTGAAGGACGCCTGGGGCAACCTGAAGACGAAGGCCCAGAAGCAGGCGGACAAGTTCGTGAAGGCGGTGGAGGACGCGCCCGAGGACTTCGTGAAGGCGGTGGGGCGCACGCCGGAGGAGCTGAAGGCCGCCGCCGAGCGGGGCCGCTCCACGCTGGTGGAGGTGCTGGACCAGTCGAAGGAGCACGTGGAGGAGCAGAAGGACATCCTGGAGGGCATGCTCTCCACGAAGCACTCCCAGCGCCGGGGAGGACGTTCGCTGGCGATGGGGTTCGGAGGGCCCGGCGCGTCGGAGCGTCCGCCGAGCCCACAGCCGCCCGCGGCCGACACGCCCCCCGGCACGCCGAAGAAAGGAACCGGTCCGTGAGCGCGGTGAAGCGCCTGAGCATGGAGCTGGACGGATGGCAGGCGGCCTGGAAGCAACTGGAAGCCTTCCTGGACCGCCTGGACGGCGTGGCGGATCAGGACGCGCCGCACGTCCAGACGGTGTGCGCGCTGCTGCCGGTATTCAACGTCATCGAGCGGGCCCGCCGTCGCGCGGTCGGAATCGCGCTGGCGCCGGCCGTGGCCAGTTCTCCCCGGGGCGCGGGGCTGCCCGCGGTGTCCGCGGGTTCGCTCGTGGGGACGGAGGGCCGGCTGCCGGGAGTGGAGGAGCTGGAGTTCGCGGTGGGCACCATCGGCACCGACGGCGACGGTCAGCTCACGGGAGCGGCGGTGCTCTCGAGCACCGTCACGCTGTTCGCGTTCCGCGACGAGAAGCACGGCGGCGAGGTGGCGGTGCGCGTGCCCACGTACGACTTCGGACCGCTGTCGGCGAGCGGCGTCGTGTCGGGCGCCATCGACGCGGGCCTCTTCACCACGGGCCAGCGGAAGGATGCCGCGGAGAGTGGCGTCGCGGAGCTGGGGACGTGGACGGGCCTGCGCACCGCGAGGCGGGCGAAGCTGAAGACGACGGCCGAGACGGTGTCCCTCAGCAGCCTGCTGGAAGGGCTGACCGTGTCGTCGCTCTCGAGCGCCTTCGACCCGGTGGCCTCGGGCGCCTCGGCGCGGAAGAGCGAGTGTCTGGCGGACCGGAGCGTGCTGCTCCAGGCGAAGGCCACGGTGGCGGAGCAGGGCGCGGCCTCGGAGCTGACGGATGCGCTCCAGCGCGCGGCGGACTCGTTGCAGGCGTCGGCGAATGACTACGGCACGGTGGCCACGGCGCTCCAGCCCCCGCGCACCGTGACCACGTCCGTGTCGGGACTGGCGTCGCTGAAGACCACGCTGCGCAGGGCGGACTCGCCCGGTGTCCCGGGGCAGCTGTCCAACGAGCTGACGACGCTGGATGTCGAAGCCGGGAAGGGGATGGACGAAGCGGTGGCGGCGCGGCTGGCGTATCCGGACGGCCCGCTGCGGATGCTCCGGACGCTGGAGTGGTCGCTGCGCTTCCACTGGGTATTCCGCCAGCGGTGGTTCGACGCGCGCAACCGGACCGCGCTGGCGCCGCTGCTGCGGCAGGTGCTGAAGCCGTTCTGCGACAGCCTGACGCGGGTGCTCGCGGGACAGTCCACGGGGATTCCGATGGTGGGCCCGGTGCTGCTGGTGAAGGACACGCCCACGCAGGCGACGGCGCTGTCCGTGACGCCGACAGTGGACCTGGGGTTGGTACAGGCAGGGCACGTGGCGCACGTGGGCGGGGACCGGCCCACGCTGGCGCTGGTGCTGGGCTGGGAGGTGAAGGGGGGCACGCCGGGCGAGAAGCGGCTGCGCATCACGCCGCTGAACGTGTCCATCGCGACGGGCGCGAAGCTGCCGGGAGTAGCGGGACTGGTGAGGAGTGGATCGCCGGTGAACGGGAGCGCGGTGTCCATCTCCAAGCAGGAGCTGCTGGACGGGCACGCGGAGGCGGGGCCGCAGGCGGACGGTGTGGTGCAGGAGGCCATCTCCCTGGGCGCGAAGCTGAACCTGCTGCTGGGTCAGGGCGGAGGGGCGCTGGGGCTGGTGCCGCCGGTGGTGGCCGCGCCGTACGCAGGCCAGACGTTCAAGCTGCTACCTCCGGTGGAGGTGGGCGCGACGCGGCTGTTCCTGGACGGGATGCCTGCCGCGAGCACGTCCGGCTCCAGCAAGCCGGTGCAGGTGGCGAGGCCGGGAGAGCTGCTGCTGGTGCGGGGCGCGGACGACGAAGGCACCTGGTGGCAGGGCGTTGCCACGGTCGACACCGTGGACGTGCGAACAGGGGCAGCGGCGCGCGCGGACGATGAGGTGACGACGACGCCCACGCCCCTGTGCTGCGGGGACGACGAGGAGGTCGTGGTCATCACGCTGCGCGACCTGCAATTGCCGAAGGCGCTGGTGCGCGACGTGACGCTGCGGCGCGACTTCAAGGGCTTCGGAGGTCCCAGCCTCGCCACGGGCGTGATGCTGCCCATCGAGCTGGACCCGGGCACGGCGAACATCACCGTGCAGGACGGCGGCGTGACGAAGACGGTGCTGAGGGACCCGGAGCTGCGGGCCGCGACCACGGTCCTCAAGTCCTGGCTGGGAGTGCCGACATGAGCGAAGCGCGAGACGACCTCTTCGCGGTGGCCGCGCTGCTCGCGGACCTGGACCGGGTGCTCCATCCGCTGGAGCGGGGAGAGGGCGGAGACTTCAAGGTGGATCCACCCCTGCCGCCGTCGCTGCCGACACCCGGTGCGCAGAGGCGGGGAGGGGAGACAGGCCGCGCGGTGAAGACCGCGTCGCCCACGCAGGGTCCCAGGTCCATGGGAGCAGCGGAGCCCAGGGACGTGAGTCCTCCGGCGCCCAGGCCGCCTGTCCAGGCCCCGAGCCCCACCAGGACCGAACCCCTCACACCCGTCCGCCGCCGCGTACCCCGGCCTGAAGGAACGCCGGCAGCGACGCAGGAACCCAGGCTCAAGGTCGAAGCTCCATCCCGAATCCAGGAGGAGCCTCCGCGTTTCGTGAAGAACGCAGTCCCTGCGGTCGCCAACGCGCCAGAGCCCCACACGGAGCCCGTGGAGTCGCACCCGGCCCGTCCTCGCATCCAGCAAGCCCCGGCGGTTCCTTCTCAAGACGGTGTCACGCCGGTGAGCCAGGAGGCTCCCGCGGTGTACCCCGAGGCCGAAGCGGCTGTGGTCGCATCGGTGCCCAGAAGGAACCGGGTGCCAAGGCCTTCCGAGGAACGGAGCACCGAACGCCCTCGGATCAGCGCACGCACGCCCGAGTCCTCCACACGTCGTCATCGCGTTGCCCGCGCCGTCGCGCAGCCTCCGCAACAGGTGTCGCCCGTGGCGCCCGGTAAGGCCCCGGTAGGGATAGCGCCACGGCGAAGGCCCCCTCACGCACCGGACCGCTTGCCCGCACCGGAAACGCGAAAGCCCCCACGGGTCCAGGACGCGCCCGGGCCGCGACGTCACGACACCGCCACTCGTTCGGAAGTGATGACCGCGAGGGAATCCGCACCCACGAGACGGACCGGAGCAGGGGAACCCTTACGGCCTGCGTCACGGAGCGCGGGGCGCCCCACCCAGGAGCCGGTGCACATCGAAGTGAAGGCGCTGCTTCCTCCGCCGCGCGTCGAAGCTCCGCCCCTGCAAGAAGCCCTGGATGATGACGTCCAGTGGGTCGAAGCACCGGGCGACGAGCTGGACACCGGTGCCCGGGCCTTCTTCGTGAACGGACGTCGCGTCACGGGCAAGGACCACGAAGCGCTCCAGCAAGCAGAGCAGCGATTGCGGCGCCGGATGACCGGACGCTCTCTGTGGAGGAGGCGAGGATGAACGGACTTCCTCCAAGGCAACGACTGGGGCACTTGTTGCGCTCCCTCTCCAATCACCTTCCAGGTCAGCTCGACGGCCTGCTGGAGCACGCGAGGTTCAAGGATGGCGCCGCCGCGCTCCAGCGGCTGGCGGACCCAGCGCACGTGGAGAAGGCCCTGGCGCGCATGTCGCCCGAGGAGGCCGGCTGGCTCGCGGACCTGCTCACCGAGCGCTGGTCCTGGATCGCCGACGTCCAGCTGGATCCCGAAGTCGCCATCGTCGCGCCCGAGGAACTCTGGATCGGCGCGGAGCCTGTGCGTCTGCCCTTGTCCCTCGCGGCGGTGGGGCTGGATGAGGGCTTCGAAGCACTCTGGGAAGGAGCCGTGCTCCCAGGCCCGCCGTCCTCCAAGGCGACCCTTCTGGCGAAGCCACCTGAAGGCAAGTCCCCCGAAGTCGCGCGGGTCCGGGCCCAGGTCCGAGCCAGCGTGAAGGGCCAGCGCGGCGTGTACATCGCGCAGGCCCAGGTCGCGCTGAGAAGGCCCTCGGTGGTGGTGAGCGACGACCGGCGCAGGCTGCTGGCGCAGGATCAAGCGGGACGCCCTGCCGTGGGCTGCCGCCTGGAAATCGGCGCGGAGGTGCACCGCACCGGTCCCGGAGGCCTGGTGGAGCTGGAAGTCCCAGCGCCAGCGGGTGCGCTGCTCAAGCTGGAAGGCATCCCCGCCGGACGCATCCCAGGAGGCACGCCATGAAGACGATGACGCCCCAGACGCGCAAGACGCCCGACCGCAAGCCGGCCATGAACAAGTCCATCGCGCCCTCGCAGCAAACCAAGACGGACGCCCCCCGGACCCTGCTGGGAAGCGCGGCCGCGGGGCCCACGATGAAGGCCGCGGCCGGAGGCAACTTCAAGGCGAAGAGCGCGCCCAAGGTCGCCGCGAACCCGAGCATCCGGATGCCCAAAAAATAAAATGAAATGAATTGCACTTAGCTGTCCGGAAACTCGGCGCAATAATATTTCTTGAGCGTTTCGAACCGCAGGTCTTTGCAGTCCTTGAAGTCGCTTAGTGAAAGGACAGCCTTGTCGTTGTTTCTTCCCTTGGAGGTGGCATCGAATTCCAGTTTTCGCCCCTCGTAGGCCAGCTGGTATGCCTTCTTGAAGGCCGTCAGCACTTTTAGACATGTAGAGCAGGGCGGTTTGGTTCCCCTGATGACTACGTCCCTCGTTGGTATCAATCCATTGAAGAGACGATTTGCAAGTGCCAGAAGCAGGGTTTGCTCTGCGTGTATTTCTCCGTCTCCGCTCAGGACATGAATCTGTCCTGGCTTGCTGATATTGAGCCACTCGTGGCTAAGACGAGCAGGGTCGTGGTTGCGGAAAAAGATTGCAGCGTTATTGGGGTTTTCATCCTCGATGTTCTTGAGGGAATTCAGGCGAGGAACGATTCCGACCTTCTTGCTGTACTCAGTATTGCTGTTTATTAGGCTGCATCGCTCGGAGAACTCGGCGACGACCTTTTCAAGCATTGGGATATTGTGAGACTGTGAATCGTTGTCCATGGTTTTGATTTTATTCAGTGAGCATTCGAGCAGTTTGGAGAGCTTGGGGGCAACTTCGATCCGTGATTTTTTCTTGCCAAAGAAATCGACGAGATCGATGAACTCCAGGCTGCTGTTTCCGGAGACGAGCATGTGTCCATCAAGCGCCATTGCCTGGATCTCCTGCGGGGCCTTGGCCTTGTTTTTGCTGCTGTTCTTCTTTTCGGCCTCGGCCTTTGCGTAGGCCAGAAACAAGAGCGACGTCATCTGGAGCACGTCTTCTTGTTTCGGCGAGGAAATCTCCGCCAGGGACTCAAGTTGCTTGTTGGATATCACTGGGGTCGCCCGCCTTCTGTGCTGGTTGGGAAATCGGAACCAGATCATGCCGGACTGAAGGCAGGCGCGCCGCGACGTGGCCGGTAGGTCTCACATGCTTGGCATTGATGGGCTGGGAAGCCGAACCGCACAAGGCATTGGATGCCGCGTCAAGCACGCCCTGGGTTGGTCCAGCACACCCACCGCACTGTTCCCACCACCGTCCCAGCCTCCGCCGCCACCTCGCGGCGGGAAGAGCACAGCGGTTGCTCCCGTCCGCCGCAGAGCAGGCCTTCCCGGGTCCACTGCGGCAGCGAATCCACCAGCTTCTCCACCCCCCAGGGAGAAGCACGCGAAGCCCCGTCCTCCATCATCGAACTGCCCCACGGGAACAGCCGCCCATCCGGCCCTCGGGCCGCCATCTCCCATTCCTCGTGGGCCGGCAGCCGCAGCTCCACGCCTTCAATGCGGGCCAGCGCCGAGCACACCTGCTCCGCTTCCGCCCGCGTGCAGGGCAAGGGTTCCTCCGCGTCAGGCCCCACCGTGCCCACCGGCCCCTGTGAAGTCGCCAGCGCCCAGGCCGCCGCGGCCCGGCCCACGGGCACCCGTGCGACGAAGTAGCCCGGTGACTTCACCCGCCGCAGTGTTTCCTCCGCCCCCAGCCAGTGCTCCACGGGCGGCACCCAGCGCGCCTCCAGCCCGGAGCGGCGCAGCCGGTAGATGCCGTCCCGTTCCACCAGTGCTTCCGGCAACGACTCGGGACGCGGTCCCGGATCCACGGGCGTCGTCAGCGCATACAGGAGCAACTGGAGATCGTTCCGCACTTCCACGGGACCGACCAGCGCGCGCAGGAGTGGCTCCATCCGCTCGCGCTTCGCTGAACCCTCCGGGGGCGGCAGCCGGCCCGCGAGCAGCTCGGCAACCACGTTCCGCAGGCCCGCATAGAAGTACCGACCCAGCAGCGCCGCGCCTTTCCGCGTCGACGTGGGGATGTCCGCTTCGCGCACCGCCGGCAGCACCGAGCGGGCCTGCAGCCGCGCCGCCGCCAGCACCGCCGTCATCCGCACCTCCGCGTCCTCATCCACCAGCGCCGAGTTCAGCACCGCGTCGATGTCCGGATTCGACGCCGTGAAGTCGTGGATGAGCCAGCGCAGCACCTGACGCCGCTGCTCCTCGCCGGGCAGGTGCGCGAACAGCACGGAGCGGTCCGGATGCGCCGCCTTCTCCTCCTTCAGCCGCTGGAACGCTTCCTCCGTCCCGTCCGGTACCAGCGACGCCAGCACGCGCTCCGCCGTCCGCGACACGCTGAACTCCGGGTGGAACCGCAGCGCCGCCACGCGGTCCAGCGACGCGCGCTCGCGCAGCGTCTCCGTGGCCAGCAATCCCAGCAGCACCTCGCGCGTCTCCGACGACGTCAGCAGCGCCGCCAGCGCCGGAGCATCCAGCACCGGCACCGCCTTGCGCACGACCGCCCACTGTCCCAACGCATCGCGGCCGGAGAACTCGAGCACCCGCAGCCGGAGCACCGGATTGAACGTGTAGTGCAGCGAGGTGTCCGTCCCCCGGTGCACGTACACCGCGAGCTCCGGCTCACCGGGGATGAGCGGAGGCGTCTGGCTTTCGGACTCGAGGAACCAGCCCATCGCCTCCAGCACCCGGTCCAGCGCCTCGAACGAAACCTCCGGCCGCGCGACGAGGGCAGGGGAGCGCATCAGGCCGGCTTCACTCGCGCATGCAGGGCTTCACCCACCCGCGCCACCGGCCGCCCCTCCACGCCCACGAAGTACGCGCGCGCGGCCCACACCAGGTCACTCCACGAGGCCCGCTCCGCGGCCTTGTTCTTCGGATAGCCCTCCACGTAGGACTCCCACGCGGGCCGCACCGCTTCCGCCCGGGCCTGGACCTTCATCGCCGTCGCCAGGTAGCGCACGAAGCCCTGGACGTTGAAGCCGAACTGCTCCCCGGGCGTGAGCGTCGCCGGGAGCTTCCCGCCCCCCACCAGCTTCGCCGCCAGGTCCGGGTCGCCCAGGCACAGCGCCACCAGCCCGCAGCGGTAGAGCAGCAGGTCGTCCTGCTTCTTCACCGTCTTCGCGATGGCCGCCAGCCACGTCTTCGCGGGCGAAGCCTCCACCAGCCCCCGCGCGGCCCCGCAGGCCTCCGCCGCGTTCGCGAACGACAGCACCTGGATGGCGACGCGCGGAGGATCCACGGACTCGAAGAGCCGCCCGGCCTGAGTGAGCGCGGGCTCGCACATCGGCACCAGCGGCTCGGCCGCCGCGCGGGCCTCCGTGGCACCCGTGAGCACGATGAGCGACGCCAGCACGTCCGCCAGCGTCCGCAGGTGCGTGACCGGGGTGTTCGGCTTCGCCAGCGCCATCGCGGTGAAGCGCTTCATCAGCTCCCGAGCGTGGACGTCCTCTCCCCATTCGGAGGAGAAGAGCCCGGCCCACGTGCCAGGAGCGCTGTTCGAGGACTCGGCCATGGTCATCCCGCCTTACGGTTGCTTCCGCTGCTCGAAGACGGCCATGTGGCGGTTCCACAGGGCGCGGTGCGCATCTTTGACGGGCGTCGCGGCGCGCTGCAATCGATCGAAGAGGCCACCGTCCTCCGCCTCCTTCCGCAGCTTCGCGACGAACTTCGTCTCCGTCTTCAACCCCGCGTCCTTGCTCCGCTGGAGCCGCGCCAGGTTGGCTTCCTCCCACGCCCCCAGGTCCAGTTCGCGCGCCAGCGTCAGCAGCGCGTCCACCTCCGCCTCCGTGCGGGTGAAGCGCTCCAGGAACCGCTCCACCGTCCCGTAGGCCTTCTTCTCTTCCGGTGCGCCGGCCTCGGTGAGCAGCAGGCTCTTGGCCACGCCCACGTCCAGCTTCGGGATGCTCCGCAGGGGAGCGTCACAGAAGGGACAGGCGGACGGCTCCTGGAGGACGGTCCGCCGTCCTCCGTCCAGGTCCACCTTGTTGTGGACGGTGAACGTGGAGCCGCACACGAAGCAGGTGACGGAGGTGGATGGGGCGACGCGCATGTCGGAACCTCATCATGGAGGAGGCCAGATGGGCGGCAAGAGATCGATGACGCGGCGGCCAAAGCTCTCCGCGTCTGTTTCAATGGGCTGACGGAAGTACCGGGGGTCGCCAGGCCCGTAGTAGTGGCCGCCGGAGCCGGGCAGGTTGCGCCACCACCGGCGCGAGAACGGATGCGACTGCCGGCCCAGCGAGTACTGGTAGGCCTGGTACGCCTGGTAGTAGTGGCGCGACTCGTGGACGGCGGTGCCCACCGCGTCGCCCACGTCCAGGTTCTCGTTGATGACGATGACGCCCCTGCGGTTCATGGGCGACAGCCGGCCCTGGGGCGTCACGTTGAAGTTCCACTCCATCCAGCCGTAGTCCCCCGCCGCCAGGTTCTGGAACTCCACCCGGGGACGGCGTGACTTGGGGATGCCCAGCGCGTCCATGGCCGCGCTCACCGACTTCTTGAGCGCCTGCTGCCGGTCGCGCAGCGACAGGGTGCCGTACGTCAGCGGGTCCAGCTCCGGGATGGCCTCCAGCCCCTTCTGGAGGTCGCGCATCTGCGCCAGCTCGAAGGGCTTGAACCGGCGGCTGCGCCAGCTGCGCGAGACGGTGATGTCGAAGTCTCCCCAGCCCAGGATGTTGCCGGTGGGGCCAATGGTGCGCACGCGCTTGGCGGCCTCGAACGGCTCGGTGATGCGGGCGATCTCCCCCGGCTTCACGTTCGGGTCCAGGCTGTGGATGAGGCTCTTCAGCTTGTTGGGGTCGATGTTGTACTGCGCCAGCAGGCCCGGCTTGCGCTTGGAGCCCTTGAGGGCCTTCTCCACCTTCTCCAGCGCCTTCATCGTGGGCTTGACGCGGCCCTTGTGCAGCGCGGCCTTGAACTCCTTCATCAAGGTCTCGATTTCGGCGCGGGCCGCGACGCCCTCGGGGATGACGGCGTGGACCAGGGACAGCTTGCGCCACGCATCCGCGATGCGCTCGACGCGGCCCACCAGGTCCCGGCCCGGCGCGGGCAGGGGCGTCTTGGGCCCGATGCGCAGCTCGATGGAGAGCTGCCATTCATCAATGGCCTTGCCCAGCGCCTCCAGGTGCGCCGGCCCCAGGCCATGCGCCTTCGCCCAGGCCAGGTCGGTCAGCTTGTCGCGCAGCTCGTCCAGGTTCTGGCGGAGGTTCTCTCCCACCGCGGTGAACTTCTCGAGCGTCGGAGCGTGGCCGCCACCCTTGACCTCCACGACATGGAGCTTCGCGAACTTCGGATCCGCGGCGTGGTCGAACTCGACGATGATCTCGTCGAAGCCGCTGCCCTGCGCCTCGCCCAGGGGCTTGAAGTCCAGCCGCCGGAACTTCTCCGTCGGGCCCAGCTGGTTGCCGAGCACCGCCTCCGTCATCTTCTTGGACTGGACGTTCTCCAGCGTCCCGCCGGCCTCGGTGGTGAGGCTGCCGCGCACCTCCCAGCGGTTGCCGGAGCGCTTGGACATGATGAGCTGGAGGTATTCCTTCTCACCGTTGACGCGCGTCACCTCCACCAGCTTGTAGTAGCGGCTCTCCGTGGTGCCGGGTTTGATCTCCTCCCACGCGGGGCCGATCTGCGCCACCGTGTCCTTCGAGTCCAGCTTCAGCGTCGTGCGCTCGCGCTGCGCCTGGGTGAAGACCTCGCGCTCCGCGCCTTCGATGAACGGGTCGTCCTTCAGCGGCGGCTTCTTCGAGAACGGCCCCACGTCCGGGTGCGCGGCATGATGCGCGGTGTTGGGCCAGGCGTCGTTGGCCCGGCCCGTCTGCGCGATGACCGGCTCCGTGTCCGTCACGGTGAGCACCGGCGCCTGCTTCTTCTTGCCGCCTCCGCCCTTCTTGGCCGCCTTCTTCGCCGTCGCCTTCCCGGGCGGGCCTGTCTTCTTGGTGAACAGGCGCGGCGGTTCCTTGAGGTACTGCGGCTTCGCGCGCACGCCCTGGGCGAACTCCGCCAGCTCCAGGGGCGTGAAGGCGTCCACCTCCTTCATGCGCTGGCGCAGGTTCTCCAGCGTCTTCTCGCCCTGCTGGATGCGGCGGGTGGCCTCCGCGGGGTCCATGGACACGCCGCGCTTGCCCTCCAGCGAGGCCAGCAGCGACTCCTGTGCCTCGATCTCCAGACGCAGCTTGTTGCGGTAGAGCTGGACCTGCTTCTCGATGGGCAGCTTGTCCCAGTGGCGCAGGGCCGTTTCGTCCAGCGACTTGACCAGGTCGCGCGTCGCCTTGTCGTGGCGCTGGAGCAGGTGCAGGCCCTCCTCGCCCAGCTCCGACAGGTCCGCGCCCGCCTTGAGGACGATGGTGGGCTTGCCCCGCCGGAACATCGTGACGGCCTGGCCCGTCTTGCTGCCGGTGAGCTTCTGGAAGTCCGCCTCGGAGACCAGCTCGATGGGCGTGTTCGCGAAGGCCTTGCGCTGCGCGGGCGGGATGTGCTCCAGCAGCTCCTTGCGCATGGCGCGCTGGAGCTGCTTCTTGTCGAAGTCGTTCGACAGCTGCTTGATGAGCCCGTCGTCGAACTCGCGCAGGAACTCCTTCATGTTCCCGGCGGGGTTCTCCGCCTTCCACTTCTTGAAGAGGGTCAGCCGCTCCTGCGGCGTGCCCCGGAAGTGGAGCAGGTCCCCGGTGCGCGGCGGCACGTGGGGCTTCGCGATGCCGCCCAGCGCGCCCATGCCGCCGGCGAGGACGGCGCCCGGAGCCGCCTGCATCGCGGTGCCCGCCAGCACGTTGAAGAGCGCGTTGCCGCCCTTGTAGTTCTCGTCGTTGAGGACGTTGCCCAGGAAGGCGGAGGGCACGGACTGCACCAGGCCCTCGGCGCCCTGCGCCAGGCCGTGCGCCGTCATGCGCGCCAGCATCCCGCCTTCCTCGGCCATGCGCGCCAGGAATCCCAGCTTGAGCAGCTTGGAGCCCATGCCCGCCGTCGCCGCGGCGGTGAGCGCGTCCAGCGCGCCCACGCCCGCGTCGGTGGCCGCCTCCTCCCAGCCGTAGGCGGAGCCCTTCATGGCGGCCTTCGTCGCCATCATCACGGCGGCCGTCGCCACCGCCGTGCCCACCAGCACCGTGGAGCTGGCCATGAACGCGCCGAACGCCGCCCAGAACCCCACGCCCGCCGGCGGGAAGAAGATGCTGACGACGACGCCGATGGCGACCACCACGGCCATCACCACCGCGCCCAGGATGTTCACGAGCCGGTCGGTGACGAAGTCCACCTGCTCGCGGTGCATCTTCACTGACTCGTCGGCGTGCTCCGCCTGGACCGCCACGCGCTCGGTCTTCTTCTCCCAGTCGTCCTGCCAGGTGCGCAGCCCGTCGACGGTGTAGTTCGTGTCCCCGGGCCTGGGGCGCATCCGCTCGTGCCGCTCCAGCGCGGCCACCTCGGCGGAGAGCGCGGAGGCCTGATCCAGCACCAGCTGGTACTCCGCGGACGCCATGCCGTTGGTGGAGCGCGCCTCGAAGTCCACGCGGCGCCACGCGCGATCCGCCTTCTCCTGGGGCGTGACGGGCTCGCCAAAGTCCACCAGGTCGAGGATGTCGAACTCCTCGCGTCCGCTGAGGTCCTCGTCCAACCGGTCCCGGAAGCGCTGGTAGGGCGTGCGCGTGTCGCCAGGGTCGGGCGGGTTGTTCTTCGCCCACTCCTCGGCGATGGCTTCAATCTCCGCCTTCGTCTTGCCGGCCAGGACCTCCTTGAGCGCGTCCTCGTCCGTGCCGGCGCCCTGCACGGCGTACTGAACGACCTCCGCGTCGGTGAGGTAGCCCTTCTTCAGCAGCGCGTCGACGGCCTCCCGGTCCGCGCCGGACGTGTCCATCCGGACGGCCTGATCGAACGTGACCTGCAGCTCGGTGCCTTCCACGTAGGCCGAGTCGTACTCGGCGGCCAGCGCCTTCATGTTCGCCGGGGCGTTGGCCTGGGCCTTCGCCTTCGCCTGGACGTCCACCTCCTTGCGTTCCTTCGCGAGGCGGGCCTGGACCTTCTCCGGGCTCCACTTCTCCAGGAACTCCAGCTCGCTGATGCGGCCCTTCTTGCGGTCCTCCTCCGTGAGCGGACCTTCACTGGCGGGCTTGACCTTCGCCTCGTCCAGCCCGCGCTCGATGTCCATCCGCTCCTGCATGTCCAGGTAGCCGTCGCGCCGCGCGTCGGCGATCTGCCGCTTGCCCTCGGCGGACATCGCGTCGCGGATGATCTTGTCGTCGGCGTAGAAGACGCTGGTGTGCTCGATGTGGATGCGCGCCGCATCCACCTGGAGTCCCTTGTCGTCGCGCAGGCCCTCGATGAGCTTGAGCTCGTCGCCCTGCATCTCGTCGTGGAACGCGGCGCTGAGCGCGCTCTCTCCGCCCACGCGCTCGGTCCAGTCCTTGCCGTATTGCTTCTCGTACGCGGCGTCGATCGCCTGGTTGCGCTTGAGCAGCTCCGCGCGGAGCGTCTTGGAGTCCCAGCCGTACTTCTGCGCGTCGGCCTCCGTCTCCTTGCGGATGCGGTCGTAGACGCCCTCCATGGCCTGGCGGTCGGTGCCCAGGCCGAAGAACCACCCACCGCGCATCGCGCGGTCCATCTCGATGGCGCGCGCGTCCTCGGTGCGGCCCTCCACCAGGGCGTGCATCTCGTCCGCGTCGTGCGTCTTGAGCGCGCCGCTGCGCAGCTCGTCGTCCATCTGCGCGACGAGGTCCTTGTTGTACTTCTCGCGGTAGGCCTTCTTGATGGCTTCGATCTGCTCCGGCGTCTTGCCGCGCAGCAGGGTGAGGATGGCGGCCTCGTCCGTTCCCAGGCCCGTGCCCAGGAAGGTGCCCTCCATGGCGTCGTTGAGCTCCACGGCGGCGGCCTTGGCCGCGTTGCCGGAGAGCAGCGCCTCGGCCTTGTCCCAGTCGTGCGTGGTGGTGCTGAAGTAGTCGTCCAGCTCGCTCTTGAGCCGCTCGCGCAGGTTCTCGTTGTGCTCCTGCTGGTAGAGGACCTCGATGTAGTGGCCCTGCAGCGGGTTGAGGTTGGCGAGCGCGTCGAAGATCTTCTTCTCGTCCGTGCCCCACTGGTCCACGCCCTCCCAGACCTTGAGGCTGATGTTGCGGGCGCGGTTGCTGAAGAGGGGCTCCTGCTTGTCGACGACGACCTTCAGGCGCTCCAGGTCGGTGGAGGCGAGCAGCTCCTTCTCCAGCGCCTCCTGCAGCGGCTTCTTGCGCTGGCCGGTGATGCGCACCGCCAGGCCCTCCGCCAGCGCCTGCACGGGGTCCTTGCCGCCCTTGCCGTAGTAGGAGAGCAGGATGGCCTTCTGTTCCTCGCTGAGCGCGTTGTTGCCCTTGATGGCCTCCTCGTTCAGCTCCTCGCCCTGGCGCAGGCGCACCTCCGCGAGGAACAGCATGTTCTGATCCAGCGACGCCTTGTTCTCCTGCGCCCGCGCGGCCTCCCACGCGCGGCTCTCGTCGTGAGCGGCGGCCAGCCAGTCGAGGATCCACCCGAGCAGCCGGTCCCAGAAGCCGCGCTCGTAGCCGATCTGCTTCGCGTGCCAGTCGCGGATGACCTCCTTGGCCTCCTTGCCGGCGTCGCGCAGCTCCTGCTGGTAGCGCTCCACGCTCTGGTCGATGTCGCGCTTCGCCTTCGTGACGACGGCGCCAATCTCCTTGCGGCGGTCGTCCAGCCACTTCTTGGTGGGGCGGTACGCCTCCGTGGCGGCCTTGAGCTTCACCGGATCCTCGCCGGCGTCCTTCTTGAGCTGCCACTCGTCCTGGAGGGCGGCCAGCTCGTAGGCGCGCATCTGGTCCGTCGCGGCCTTCGAGAACGCTTCCTTGAAGCGCTTGCCGTTCTGGTCGTACCGGACGACCCAGTTGCTCACCTTGGTGTCGACCGCGGCGATGAGGGCGTCGCGCTTGCGGCGGGCCTCCGTCAGGTCCACGCCGCCCTGGATGGCGGCGGCCTTGGCCTCGGACTGCGCGTCGATGGAGGCGCGCATGCGCGCCAGGGAGCCCGCGAACGTCTTGCCGCTCTCCTCCAGGCTCTTCTTCGCGTCCTCGTGGGCCTTGCTGAGCGTGTCGGTGGTGGCGGCGTGCGTGTCCACCAGTTGCTTGCGGCGGGCCTCCACCTTCGCGTCCAGGTCCTCCTTCTTGATCTGCGCGGCGTCCGCGACGCGCTGGAGCTCCGCGGCGAAGATGGGGCGTTCCGCCGCGACGAGCGCCGTGCCCCAGGACGCGTCCAGGCCGCCGGGGACGTACGCCTCGCGGGCCTTCTGGACGGCGGCGTCGGCGTACTTGTCCGGGGCGGCGAGCAGCCGCGCCAGCACGTCGCCGATGTCCACGCGCGCGAAGTCAGGGACGTTGATGGGCGCGGGCGCGGGCTGTTCCAGGACGGTGATGCCCTTCGCGGGCTCCTTGGGCTGGACGTTCGCCTTCTTCTGCTTGTCGGCCGCGGCGGTGATCTTCTTCTGGAGGAGCGTCCAGTCCTTGAGCTTGTCGGGGTCGGTGGGCTTCGGGCCGCCGGGCTTGTAGACGAGGTCGCCGAGCGGGCCTTTGATCAGCATGTGCCCGCCGTCGTCGCGCATGAGCTGCGAGCCGATCTCCGGCACGTGGCCCAGCGGGCTCTTCTGCAGGTCGGGGAGCTTCGCTTCCTTGACCTCCAGCTTCCGGTCGCACTTCACGTCCACCAGCGAGGAGGCCTTGCCGGTGGGGTCGTCCGGGATGGCGGGCAGGTCCTTGGGCTGCTGCGCCGGGGTGATGGCCTTCTTGCCCTCGTCCTCCAGTTGCTTGAGGCGCGCGGCGCGGACCGCGTTGGGGTCCACGGCGGCCTGGGTGATCTTGAACGTGTAGCGGGGCGCGGGAGGAAGCTTGGGCTCCGGCACCTTCGCCGTGGTGCCGCCGATGCGGCCCTTCCACGCGGTGACGGGATCCGCGCCCTCGCTCACCGCCGGAGCGGCGGGGATGGGCGCCGCCGAGACGGGCGCCTCCGCCGTGGGCGCGGGAGGCGGCGCCGGAGCCAGGGCAGGGGGCTCCACCGGGATGGCCCCCTTCGGCTCCGGCGCGGTCTCCAGGCCCTGCTGGATGCCCTGGACGCCCTGGGCGTGGGCGTCCGCAAGCTGCTTCTGCGCGTCCATCGCTGCCGGAGCCACGGGGACCGCGAGCGGGGGACGGTCCTCGGGAAGGCCCGTGCCGACCGTGGCATCCGTCTGGATGGGAGGAGGCTTCGCGACGGCGCCAGGCCCGGTGCCACCGGAGGCCGGGCGGATGACGATGCGGACGCCGCTCCGTGCGGCCAGCGCGGACACCACCGTGTCGATGCGCGCGGCTTCGTTCATGCCGCCTGGGGCCGTTCCCGCGGGGACGGCGGCGGGCGCGGGTGCGTGATCCGGCGTGGCCCCTTCGCCGCCCGCGTTGGGGACATCGACGGTGGTGTCTGGCGGGAGCGCGCCGGTGGGCGACGTGCTGCCCCCCAGGCTCGCCGAGCCGGCGTTGGCGTCGAGTGTCGCGGGGCCTGCGGTGAACGGGCCGGGCTCCAGTGGGGTGGAGGGCGTGAGGTCGGAGGCGCGGGCCTCGGCCAGCCACGCGGCCAGGTCCCCGAGCTGATCCGCGGAGCCCGGAGGCAGCACGGACATTCGCGCCGCCTCACGCCTCCGGGCGTCCTCCTCCTGCTGCGCGAGCGTCGCGGGCTGGGCGGCCCCTGACGCCTGCGCGAGCCCGGTGTTCGGCTGGGGCGCGAGCCCATGGATGCCCAGCTCCGCCTCGACGGCGCCGGGCGTGGAGAGCAGCGCGACCTCCGGCGGGTGGCCGGGGCACGGCTCGAAGAGGTGTGAGCGCGGACCGCCCAGCGTCCGCCACGCCGGGTCGCTCCAGCGGCGCTCCTGGTCGCGCGCGGTCTCGCGAAGCACGGACCCATGAAGCGGCGGGGGCGCGCCCTTCAGCGAAGCGAGCCGGGCGGCCAGCTCGCGCGCGGGATTGGACGAGGACGGGCCGCGGGGAACGACGCCCGGTGCACGGGGCAGGGCCGCGGAGGACGAGGGAGTGCGTCCGGAACCCTTCCGGATCGTGGCCTTGGCGGACGCCTTCGAGCCCTGTTCACGGATGCGCACGGTCCCCCCGCACCATCAGTGAAGGGAACGCTAGGCCATCTCCACGTCCAGCACCAGGGAGGCCCGGATGGGATGTCCATGACTGCTCCAGAAGCGGTGGAGCAGGTCGAAGTCGTAGCTCTCCTGGACGCGAGGGGTGACCTTGCGGCCATCCAGCTCATGCGGGAGGCCGCGCGCCAGCAGCCCATGGAGCACGCCGAGCAGCTCGTGCTCCTCCTCCGCGCGGTTGGACCAGGCGGAGACGATGACGCCCAGCCGCAGCGCGCCGCTCTGGGTGACGGCCAGCCGGTACAGCGCGAGCGACACGGCGGGCCGCTTCCCCGCGAGCGCCTCCCGGGTGGGAGAGCCGTGGAGGATGTGGATCTCCTTGAGGAAGTGCTGGCGCAGCTGCGCGTCCAGCGCCTCCTGGAACACCTCCGCCACGCGGCGCAGCCGGGTCCCCGCGTCCGCGGGGGCATCCGCCTCCGGACGCCGGGACAGCCGGCCCAGCTCGTACAGCTCCAGGGCGACGGCGCGCTCCAGGTGCTCCTGGGCCAGCGGCGCACCGGCCTGCTCGGCGAGGAAGATGGCCTTGAGCGCGGCGTTGCGGATGTCGCCGCCCGCCAGCCGGTGCCGCTGGGCCAGCCCCGCCAGGTCGAGCGTCCCCGAGCGGGGCACACCCTCCGGAAGCATCAGCTCCCAGATGCGGCGGCGCTCCTCGACCTCGGGGAAGGGGAACTCGATGCGCGCATGGAAGCGGCGCAGGAACGCTTCGTCGATGGCGGTCTGGAGGTTGGTGGCGAGGATGATCAGCCCGTCGTGACGCTCGATGCGCTGGAGGAGGAAGCCGACCTCCAGGTTGGCGAAGCGATCATTGGCGTTGCTGACCTCCGTGCGCGCGGAGAACAGCGAGTCCGCTTCATCGAAGAACAGCACCGCGCCCGCGCGCTCGCCGTGGGACAGCACCTCGTCGATGTTCTTCTCCGTCTCGCCCACGTACTTGCTGACGAGCCGCGACAGGTCCACGACGTACAGCGGCCGGCCCACCGCGTGGGCGATGACCTCCGCGGCCAGCGTCTTGCCGGTGCCGGAGCGTCCGGAGAACAGGGCCACCGGGCCGGTGTGCAGCCGGAAGCGGCGAGCCAGGCCGCGCTCCTCGGCGACGCGGTCGCGCTGGGCCACGTAGAACAGCAGGCGCTCCAGCGCCGCGCGGGTCGTGTCGCGCACCACCAGGTCCGCGAACGTCCGGGACGTCTCCAGCCGGTAGCCATGGCGCAGCGGCACCTGCACCAGCCGCGACGCCGCGGCGCGAAGGGCGTCCGCGTTCCCTCCCGGAGCTGAATCGAACACGCGGCGGATCTCCTGGAGCCCGCCGCGAAAGCCAGACGCCAGCCGTCCCGCGTCCGCCTCCGTCAATGACAGTCCCCGGGTCCGGGCCTCCTCCAGCCACAGCGCGCGCCGCTGGATGAAGCCCAGGGCCGGGGCCTCGTGGTGCGGCACGGCGACCGGCTGCGCGGAGTCCGCGAGCACCAGGGCCCGCCCGCCGAACCGCTGGCACAGGCCCGACAGCGTCTCCGTGACGGAGAGCGCCAGCGCCCGCTCACACCCGGACACGTCCAGGGCCAGCACGGCGCCGCGCACGGAGGCCAGGCGCCAGACGGCCCGAGCCATGGACGCAGGCTCCTGCGTGCCGGCCCACCGCGCGACGACCAGCGGCATCCCCGCCTCGGCGGCGAGCCCCAGCGCCACGCCCAGGCGTTCACCCTCGCCATGCACGACGGCGAAGTGCCCTGGCGCCGCGCGCTCGCCAGACGGCGGTGCGTCCGCGCCATGCCACTCCAGCGTGAGGTCGCCCAGCACGGAGGGGCGGGGCAATTCCAGCAGGGCCTCGCGGACCTCCGGAGCCAGGTCCACGGGCCGGAGCATGGGAGGAAAGGCGCCAGCGCCCGGCTGCAACAGGCCGCCTCCCACGAGCAGCCCGCTGTCCGTCAGCGACGCCATCAAGCGCTGCGCGCGAGCGGGCGTGCGGCCCAGCACGGTGAGCAGCAGCCGCTCCACGTTCCAGCCCTGCGCGGTCTCGTCCTGGAGCACGGCGAACAGGCGCGGGTAGCGAGGCTCCAGCCAGGCCGCGAGCAAGAGCAGCAGCGCCTCCTCCTCCACGGTGTCGATGCGCAGCGACGCGCGCAGCCGGGCGAAGGGAAGGGGAGGCGAAGCGCCCAGGAGCGGCGTCTCCACGAGCGCGGTGCTGAAGGCCAGCTCCGCCGCGGAGGGTCGCACCGTGGTGCGCACGGCGTCCCAGCCGCTCTCCTGTTCACCCCGAAGCTTCGACGCGCGGGCCTCCTCCAGGTCACACACCTGGACCAGCAGCGCATCCAGACGCCTCAGCGTCTCCCCCCACAACGGATCCATGGGCGCCTCCGGTCGGCCAGCATACGGCAGGGGCCCCGGAGCGGGGGTGCCACTGCGTTGGTATTCCGCCAATGGATTGGAGGAAGTGCTGACCCGGTGGCGGGGCGGGTGGTAGAGACCGGCACATGACTCAGAGCGGTACTGAAGGGGTGTCGGCCCTGGAGTTCCGGGAGGCGATGTCCCGGTGGGCGAGCGGGGTGGCGGTGGTCTCCGTCCGGGACACGGACGGGGTCGCGGCGACGACGGTCAGCTCCTTCAGCTCCCTCTCCCTGACGCCTCCGCTGATTGTCCTGGCGCTCCAGCAGTCCTCCCGCACGCTCAAGCGCGTGGAGGCTGCCCGTCGCTTCAGTGTGAGCGTGTTGTCCACCTCCCAACGCGACGTGTCGGTCCGCTGCGCGAAGGGGGAGGCCGAAGGCCTGGTGTTCGACGAAAGCGCCTTCGTGCAGGACAGCCTGGTGGGTCTGGCGTGCACTCTGTTGGATGTGCACCGTTACGGCGATCACCTGTTGCTGGTGGGCCGCGTGGAGCGCATCCAGCGGGGAGCAGAGGCCGAGCCGCTGCTCTACTGGAACCGGGCGTATCGCGCGCTGACGGCGCACCCGGAGCCAGGGCCCGCCCCGAAGTAGCGAAACCGCAGACGAACCTCACGTAACCCAGAAAGGACGTACCCGATGCCCTTCACGCTGCCCGAGCTCCCGTACAAGAAGGACGCGCTGGCCCCCCACATGAGCGCGGAGACGCTGGAGTACCACCACGACAAGCACCACGCGACGTACGTCAACAAGCTGAACGAGCTGACCGCGGGCAAGCCCGAGGCCGCCAAGTCCCTGGTGGAGGTCATCCTCAGCAGCGACGGCGCCGTGTTCAACAACGCCGCGCAGGTGTGGAACCACACCTTCTTCTGGAACTGCATGACCCCGAGCAACGGCGGTGGCAAGCCGACGGGTGAGGTCGCGGAGGCCATCAACCGCGACTTCGGTTCCTACGAGGAGTTCAAGCGCCAGTTCGCCGACGCCGCCGCCACGCAGTTCGGCTCCGGCTGGGCGTGGCTGGTGCAGGACAGCGCCGGCAAGCTGTCCGTGATGAAGACGGCCAACGCGGACCTGCCGATGAAGCACGGCAAGAAGGCCCTGCTCACCATCGACGTCTGGGAGCACGCCTATTACATCGACTACCGCAACGCGCGCCCCAAGTTCATCGAGACCTTCCTCACCAGCCTGGTGAACTGGGACTTCGTGAACCAGAACCTGAAGGCCACCGACGTCAAGTGATGTGAAGTGACGGGAACCGCGCGGCCCGGCTCGGCACGGTCCGGAGCGGCGCGGTTCCTTGAATCGGTTCGAGCAGGCTTCAGTGCCGCTCGCACCAGACGTCGCGGCACTCGTAGAACTGGTCGTCACAGGCCGCGATCTGCGCCTCCGTCGTCGCGGCGCGCATGCAGGCGGCGCGTCTGTCGATGCAGTACGGACAGGGACCCGCCGCCTCTGCCTGGGTGTTGCTGAAGCCCGCCGCGAATCCCAGACATGCAGCCATCGCTGCCAGCGCCATCTTGAACTTCATCACGACCTCCCGGTGGGTTTGGACCGCAATGACAGCCTCGCACTGTCAGTGTGGCGAATGCCAGGCCTTGGCCAATCCCTCCACCAGGAACAGTCGTGAGAGCGCTTCGTTGTAGCTGTATGCGTAGAACTTTCCGTCCGCGGAGAGCGCCAGCGTCATCACGGAGATGAGGCCCGGCAGGACGCCTCGCGCGGGGACCGTCAGGTGCGGCGTGCTCGCGCCGGTCTTCAGGTCGACCCGGGAGATGCGCACCGGCAGCGAGACGCTTCGAAGGTAGAGGGCTTCGCCGCTCGCGTCCCAGCCCACCACTGACTGGTGCGTGAAGCGGCCGGGGACCGTGCTTCGCGCCTCGCCCGTCGCGGAGAGCACGCGGAGGTTTCCTCCCGCATCCACCGCCGCGAGCCGTGCGCCGTCCGGAGAGATGGCTGTGTCGAAGCCCGTGCCCTCCGCCGTGATGGGCATGGGGGCTCCGGCACCGGGCTCGAACACCCACAGGCGGGCGCGGTGGCCCTCCTCGGTGGCTCTCAGCAGCAATCGCCTTCCATCCGGGAACCAGCGCGCGGTGAGCACCGTGGCGACCGGCGCGAGCGACAGGGGACGCGGCTCTCCCGCGCCCGTGGGCAGCAGCAGGTACTCCATCCGCTCGCCGTAGCGCGCCGTGAACACCTGCTTGCCGTCTGGAGACAGCGCCATGGGGATGCCGTCTCCCAACCGCACCGGCGGGGCGCCATCGGTGGTCCGCAGATAGGCCCCGTAGGTGGGACCCTCCACCTCGCCACCTTCCGCGAAGATGACCGTCCGGCCATCGCGCGACAGGTCCGTCATGAACGAGGAGTCCGACCACGCCAGGTCGCGCTCCGCGCCCTCCTGACCGAACGCGAGCCCGGTGCGGATCACCGGGTGGTCCACCAGCACGGCGCCCTCGCTGGAGATGTCGTGCAGCACCATCCTCCCGGCGATCCGATCCACCGGCCGCGGGGTGCCCCGCAGGTCGACCGCGAACAGCTCGGAGTCGGCTCCCGTGCGGGAGGCGGTGAACCACACCTCGCGCCCGTCCGGAGCCCACGCGAGCCCTCGGATGCTGGCCCAGTCCGCGGAGAGCTCCCGGGGCGGACCGTCCTTCTCCAGCACCCAGACCCCGCCCCGGTCGTCCTTCGGATGCGCGTGGAACAGGAACGCGATCCGTGCTCCATCCGGAGACACGCGCGCGTGGCTGATCCATCCCTGGGACTCGAAGCGCACCGTGCCGGGGGGCTGCTCCAGCCGGAAGTTCTCGCCCACGCGGCGCACCACCGCGAGCGGCCCATCGCTCCGCCCCCAGTCCGCCTCCAGCACGCCGTCGAGCACGGCCCGTGGCGCGCCACCACCCAGCGGCATCAGGCCCAGCGTCCCGCTGCCGTGGTCCGCGTCGAAGAAGCGGGGCTCCAACAACACCGCCAGCTCCCCGCGTGACGATGCGGCGAGCACATCCGCGGGGTGCCCCAGCGGTTGGGACAACGGCCGTTCGGTGCGCGCGCTGTAGAGCTCCGCGCGGCCTCCCTCCCACGCCGCGCCATAGAGCACGGTGTGTCCGTCCGCGGAGAACCGAGCGTTGAGCACGTGGCCCCGGCGGAACGTGATGGGGCGGTAGGTCGGGCGCGACGCCTGAGCCGCGGGGGCCGACTGACCGCGCACGAACGCCACGAGCCCGCCGGCCACGAACAGCAGCACGACGGCCGCGAACGCAACCAGGGCCGCGCGAGGAAGGGGGCGCCGCCGCACGGCCAGGGGCGTTCCGCGAGCCGTGAGGGACTCCAGGGCGAAGGCCAGGTCCTGCGCGGACTGGAACCGGTCGCCCGGGTCCTTCGCCAGACAGCGAGCAATCACCGTCCCCAGCTCTCCCGGCAGCACGGGGGGCTCATCGCGGAGCGCGGCGCTCATCCGCTCCACCGGGCTTTCACCGCCGAAGGGAGCATGGCCGCTCACGGCCTCGTGGAGCACCGCGCCGAGCGAGAACACGTCCGCGCGCGCATCCACGCCCTGTCCGCGGATCTGCTCCGGCGCCATGTACCCGGCGGTGCCCACCACCGCGCCGCTCTGGGTCAGTGACGCGTCCTCGCCGCGCTCGGTGAGCCGCGCCAGGCCGAAGTCGAGGATGCGCGCGCTCCCGTTCGAGCAGAGGAAGATGTTCGCGGGCTTGAGGTCGCGGTGGACGATGCCGCGTGCATGCGCGGCCGCCAGCCCCTGCGCCAGTTGAAGGCCCAGCCGCAGCACCTGCTCCAGCGGCAGCGGTCCGCGCATCAATCGCGTCCGCAGGGTGACGCCGTCCAGCCACTCGGTGACGAGGTACGGCACGTCCTCGTGGGTCCCCACGTCGAACAGGGTGAGCAGGTGCGGATGGGACAGCGCCCCCGCCGCGCGGGCCTCCTGCCGGAAGCGCGCCAGCCGCTCCGCATCCTGGGCGAACCGCGCCGGGAGCACCTTCAGCGCCACGTCCCGGCCCAGCCGCTCATCGCGCGCCCGGTACACGTCCCCCATCGCGCCACTGCCGGCATGCGTGACGATGACGTACGGCCCCACCCGCTCCCCTGGAGCGAAGGAGCGCAGCGGAGGGGCCGCCTCGGCGAGCCGGCCCTCCGCGTGCCACGTCGCCGCGACGGCCGCGAGCAGCGAGCCGCAGGACTCACAGCGTGAGAGGTGGGCCTCGGCGAGGGCGCGCTGCTCTGGCGGCAGGCGGTCCTCCACGAAGGCGAGAATCGTTTCCTCGGAAGGACATCCCGACATGGTGGGACGCGACTCTAGGGGCGTTCGTGCTCACGGCAGAAGCGGGGGCACCGCGACCCGGTACGCGCGGAAGGGCAGGGCGGGCGTCCCCGGCGTGCCGAAGAGGAAGCCCATCTGCGACTCCAGCACCCACGCGCCGTCCTCGGTGAGCGCGGCGGCGGTCGGCTCCACGAACCCGTTGGCGAGCACCTCCTTCACCCCGGCGCCTTCACCGAGCGTTACCATGGAGGCCTGACCGGCCGTGTTCTCCACGACCAGCAGCCGCTCCGAGTCCACCCACTCCAGCCCGTCCGGCGTCACCAGCGCTGGCTCCACCGGGATGGTCACGGGCGCCGATGCGCTTCCATCCGGCTGGATGTCGATGGCGAACAGCGCGCCCGTATCGCTCTTCACGACGTAGAGCCTGCGGGCCCCGTCGTAGGCGATGCCATTGAGGGTGAAGGCGCCCGGCTCGGAGGGCTCGTACGCGGCATCCGCGGACCAGGTCTCCAGCGCCGTCCCTCCCAGGGGCAGCCGGAAGACCGCGTTGCCGAACGAGTCCGTCGCATACACGTTGCCCGCGGCGTCGACGGTCACGTCGTTGCAGAAGCTGACCTCGCTGGGCATGGCGTGGCTGGCCTTCTGGATCCCCGTGGAGAGCGCGTACGCGGTCAGGTACGAGGGCTGCGCGGGCAGCAGGAGGTCGTCGTAGGTGCAGGCCCAGAGCGTGTCATGCGCCTCATCCACCTCGAGCCCGTAGACGCCGAAGGCGGCACGGCCCGGGACGAAGACCTCCGCGCCCAACGCTCCCGGCTTGACGCGAGCGATGGCGCCCGTGCCCAGGCTGCCCGCGTAGAGCGTGCCGTCCTTCGCGGACGCGATGCCCTCCGGATAGAAGTCCTCGCTGGGCCACTGCACCTCGGTGGGGACGGAGCCAGGGGACTGCGGGAAGGGCTCGCAGGCGGAGACGACGGAGGCAAGGGTGACGGCGGACAGCCAGGAAGGGATGCGCATGGGCTTTCCTCGGTGAGGCCCGGAAGGGGCCTTTCGACGCCCTGACACCGGCCGGGAAAACCCTTGCAGCGAAAGTTCAGCCCCCCGGGCCCAGGAGCCGCGTGAGGCTCAAGTCCACCTGGCTCACGACCAGCGCCGCGATGCTGTCCACCGACGACGCACCGACCCCCAGGCGCTCGCAGAGCTGCCGCGTCGTGGTCTCCGCCACCTGTTCGCGGGCGCGGCTGAGCCAGCGCGAAATGGTGGACATATGCACGCGGTACAGCGCCGCGATGGCCTCCAGGGACAGCGCCTCCACGTGGTACAGGCGCATCAGCGTGCGGTCCCGGTCGGACACCTGACCCAGCGCCGCGCGCACGGCCTCCGTGAAGGCCTCGCGGTAGCGAGAGCGCAGGTGATCCAGCTCGGGTCCCAGCTGCTCACCGAAGGCCGTCTCCATGGAGTCCTGGGCCACGGCGTCGGCCCGCGCTTCGGAGCGCTTGAGGTTGAGCGCGATGCGCAGCGCCGCCACCCGCACCCATCCGCCCAGCGCGCCGCCACCGGTGAACTCCGCGATCTTCGGCTCGGAGCCCGGCTCCGCGGTGAACAGCTTCTCGCGCAGAAGCTGCCGCACCTCCGCCACGAACGCGGGCGATCGGTCCACGCCGGACACGAACGCGCCAACCTCGCGGAGGTAGCCGTCCTCGAAGAACTGGAGCGCGGCGCGCTGGTGCCGCAGACACCCGAAGGTCAGGTACAGCTCCGAGAGCGCAGGCGAGTCCCCGGCGAGTGCGGCCAGCAGGGCCGGAGGGGACGTCAGCCGCTCCGCGACGAACACGACGAACTCCCGGGGCTCCACCTCCAGGCCGGCCCAGCGCGAGCCGGCGCGCTCGATGGCCGAGGTGAGCAGCCCCTCCAGCCGCGCGGGCTCCGGAAGCGAAGCCGGCGCGCAGTCAGAGGCCGCGAGGAAGGCGGAAGCCAGCGGGGTGGGAGCAGGGAACACGCCCGGGACGCTACTCAGACATCGCCATTGGCGGAACCCACCAGCCGGATGGCTCCCTTGCCGGATTCGCTGCACGTCGCGTCCACGCTGACGCGCCACGTGGGCACATCCGCGTGGATGGTGACGGAGCCCGTCCACGAATAGCAGCTCGCGCCTGCCCCGGAGATGGAGAGTTGCACCTTGGGATTGGGCAACGTGATGGCCTGTCCCAGCGTGGGAAGCGGACGGGTGACGCTGAGGTAGAGGGACGAACTGGGCGGGGTGGGGCAGGTGCCGGGCACCACACCCGGGACGATCTGCAGCGTGAACAGGTCCTGGGCGCAGGCGGACGGCGCATAACAAGAGCCCTGGACCGGGTTGTAGATCCCGAAGTTGATGCCAGACGTGGCCGGCTGGGTGAAGGACCACTGGCACGTGGCCTTCTGCGTGCGGCAACAGGCGGCGGCGCCGTCCGGACACTCCGTCGTATGGCATCCCGCCGGATTGGTGGGGGAGCCTCCGCCGCAGGGACCGAAGCTCACCGCGTCCGTGCCGGAGCGCGTGCAGTATGAGAGCAGCACGCCGTCACAGAAGGGCTTGTTCGGCGTGCAGACCTGCGCCCCGGTGTCTCCAGGGGCACCCTGGGGACCCTGGGGCCCTTGCGGTCCCGGCTCCCCCTTCGGCCCCGGCGGGCCCACCGGACCTCCGGCGGGACCCGCGGGCCCCTGCGCTCCAGCGGGCCCCTGCGGGCCTTGTGGACCCGCGGGACCTTCCGACGAACACGCGAGGAGGGAGAGACAGAGGACGAGCGGAATCGGCAGGGAGAGCCACTGGCGCATGGGCCCCCCATCTAGACGATGCGCCGTCCCGGGAGAATCCCCCGGCGGTGTGGGTCGCTACGCCGCGGACGTCGACGGCGGCGCGGCCGACTTCAGGCCGTAGCGGAAGCCCATGCCCAGGTGTCCCGGCGGGCCCTGCGTGAGGGGCTTGTTGACCTCCTCCGCCAGGGGGCCGACCTTCGCCGCCACCTGGGCCAGCTTCTGCCGGTCGAAGTTGTACACGTCGATGGCGTTGCCTCCGACCATCATCGACACGTCCAGCGACGGCATCCCGGAGAAGGTGAACTGCATCGACTTCTTCGAGTGCGGCCACGTGCCCTCCAGGTGCGGGAAGTCCGACCCCCAGAGGATGTTCTTCAACCCGATGGCGTGACGCTGCTCCGCCTCCTCGCGGAACATGAACGTCCCCACGTAGCACTGGCGCGCCCAGTACTCGCTCGGCTTCATGCGCAGCGTCTGGCGCACCGCCGCGAACCACGGCATGTCGTAGTAGAAGTCCAGCTCCGCCAGCTTCTGCGGCGCCCAGTACGCGGACTGCTCGGTGAACACCACCTTGAGCTTCGGGTGCCGCTCGAACACGCCGCCCCACATCATGTACCAGAGGGGCGCGGAGCCGTAGAAGCTCAGCTCCGTCATGCGGATGAGGAACGCGTCCGGCGACGTGCCGTACGGCGGCTGGCCGCCACCCGCGTGCACGTTCACGGGCATGCCCAGGTCCTCGCACACCGACCAGAGCGGCTCGTAGATGGGGTCGTTGTAGCCGCGCATCTCCGTCAGCAGCAGCAGCGGCAGCAGCACGCCGCCCGTCAGCCCGGAGGCATGCGCGCGCTTGACCTCCTCCACCATCAAGCCCACGTCATGCGTCGGGAGGATGGCCACGCCCGCGTGACGTCCCGGGTTGGTGGCACAGAACTCCGACAGCCACCGGTTGTACGCACGCGCTCCCGCGGCCACCAGCTCCACCGGATACAGCTCCGGCTGCTTTCCCGGCTCCCCGCCGCCCATCTGGCCAATGCCTCTCCGGCCATGCGCGTACCCCGCGCCAAAGGGCGGCTCGTTGTCCACGTTGCCGTCCGGGAAGATGACGTCACCCACCACGCCGTCCTTCTCCAGCACGGCCAGCCGACGCGCCGGGTCCCACAGGCTCTCCGACGCGTCCGCGAACGACACGTTCGCCGTGAACTCGGACGCGGCCTCCTCGGAGAGGCCAATCGTCTTCATGCTCTCCACGAAGGTGTCCGACGAAGCCTCGGCCGGCGCGCCAGCAGGGGCGGCGGGCTTGCCGTCCGGAGTGCCCCGGCTCTCCTTCAGGTAGTCCTCGAACGCGTTCCAGTGCTTCTTCTCCAGGTAGTCCCGGAACGTGCGGGCCGGCGGTCCGGCGTGGCCGTCCGAGGTGACGACGACGTAGCGGCCATTCGAAAGATGCGGCTCGGTCATGTGGTGTCCTGTGGGAACGGTGCTGCGGGGTGGGCGGGAACACGCGGAGACAGCGCGTTTCGGAGGTTAAACAGAGAGAGCAGCATAAGCCTTCCTGGGGAGGGATTGCAGTCGGGATCCGCCCGCCGAACGGGAATCAAGGGGATGCCGGTGAAGTTCAGGTCACGGGATTAATCGGCGAGATCTGGTTTCCACCTGCATTTCCATTTGTTATCTAGCCGGACCCGGAGCGGGGATCCGGGGTGGGCCATTTCAATGAGGGACGGCCGGGGGATGGCCGCGAGTGCTGCTCGTGAGTCGAGACGGAACCAGAGGCCCGACGCTGTCGGAGGGGGAGAAGAGGGAGCTGCTGATCCGCCTGCTTCAGGGCCGCCGTCCGGGGGCCCGCGCCCAGGCCATTGCCATCGTGGGAATGAGCGGCCGCTATCCGCAGGCCGAAAAGCTTGACGCACTGTGGGAGCACCTGAAGGCCGGCCGCAGCTGCATCAGCGAAGTCCCCGCCTCGCGCTGGGATTGGCGGCGCTTTCACTCGGAAGACCCGGACGCGCCGGAGTCCATCTACAGCCGGTGGGGCGGGTTCCTCGCGGACGCGGACGCGTTCGACGCGGCGTTCTTCAACCTCTCTCCGCGCGAAGCCGACGCGATGGATCCGCAGGAGCGGCAGTTCCTGGAGGTGGCGTGGGCCACCTTCGAGGACGCGGGCTATGACGTGACCGCGCCGTCGCTGGACCGCGACGTGGGCGTGTTCGTGGGGGTGATGAACGGCGGCTACGGCTGGGCGGCGTCGGAGGCGTGGCACTCCGGGCAGCGGACCGCCGCGCGCAGCCCGTTCTGGTCCGTGGCCAACCGCGTCTCGTACCACCTCAACCTGTCCGGCCCCAGCTTCGCGGTGGACTCGGCCTGCTCGTCGTCCTTCACGGCGCTGCACCTGGCGTGTGAGAGCCTGCGTAGGGGCGAGTGCCGCGCGGCGATCGCGGGAGGGGTGAACCTCATCCTCCACCCGATGCACTTCCACGCCCTCACCAGCATGAAGATGCTGTCCCGGGGGGATGCGTGCCGCGCCTTCGGAGAGGGCGCGGACGGCTTCGTGGACGGCGAGGGCGTGGGCGCCGTCCTCTTGAAGACGCTGGATCAGGCGCTGGTCGACGGGGACCGGATCCACGCGGTCATCCTCGGCAGCGCGGTCAACGCCGGGGGCAAGACGAGCGGCTACACCGTCCCGAATCCGCACGCGCAGCAGCGGGTCATCTCCCGAGTGCTGGCGGAGACCGGCGTCCACGCGCGCACGCTGAGCTACGTGGAGGCGCACGGGACGGGCACGTCGCTGGGGGACCCCATCGAGGTGGCCGCGCTCCAGCGCGCGTTCCGCGAGCACACGCAGGAGCGGGGCTTCTGCGCGCTGGGGTCGCTGAAGGCGAACATCGGGCACCTGGAGTCCGCGGCGGGCATCGCGGCGCTGACCAAGGTCGTGCTCCAGCTGCGTGAGGGGATGCTCGTCCCGTCGCCGCACTCGGAGCGCCCCAACCCGAAGATCGACTTCGACGCGTCGCCCTTCTACGTGCAGCGCGGGCTGACGGAGTGGCGCAGGCCGGAGGTGGAGGAGGGCGGGCGCGTACGGCAGGTGCCGCGCCGGGCGGGGATCAGCTCCTTCGGAGCGGGCGGGGCGAACGCGCACGTCCTGGTCGAGGAGTACGTGGCGCCGCCCCAGCGGGACGAGCCCGCGTCCGGGCCGGTGGTGCTGGTGCTCTCCGCGAAGACCCAGGAGCGGCTCCGGGTCCATGCGCGGCAGGTGGCGGCGTTCCTGGTGGAGAACGCGCGGGCGCGCGGCCAGGGGGCGCGTCACGCGGCGCTGGCGGACATCGCCTTCACGTCGCAGGTGGGACGGCAGGCGATGGAGGAGCGGATCGCCGTCGTGGCATCGACGGAGGAGGCGCTGGCGGACGCGCTCCAGGCCTTCGCTTCCGAGCAGCCTGCTTCGACGCCGGTCTTCCACGGCCGTGTCCGGGGGCTTTCGGATACGGGCGCGCAGGTCCCGGCGGAGGGGGCTGACGCCGAAGCGCTGGCGCGTGCCTGGGTGGCGGGTGCGCGCGTGGACTGGCGGGCGGCCCTGCATGCGGGGCGTTCGCGGCAGCGCGTGTCGATGCCGACGTATCCGTTCGTGAGGAAGCGTCACTGGATTGGCGAGCACCGAGCGCCCACGGTCCAGCGCGCGGCGGAGCCCGTCGCTTCCGCGCCCGCCGTGTCGCCCCCGCCCACGGTCCAGGGCGCGACGGAGCCCGTGATCGCCGCGCCCGCCGCTGTCCCGCCGTCCGCCGTCCCCATCCGGCCCACGCCTTCCGCCGCGGAGGTCGCTCCGGCGTCCCCGCCGCCCCCCCGACATGAGGTCCCCATCGTGAACAGACCCAAGATCCAGTTGCGTCGTCCCGGGCAGACCTCCGCGAGGGAGACGCCGCGCGAGGAGGCTCCCGCGGTCCCTGCCGAGCCCGTCCGCGCCGCCGAGCCTGAAGCCATCGCGCCGTCGGCTGCGCCCACGGTGAATCCGGCGGAGGCCCAGGCCCGTTCGGAAGGTCTCAAGCAGACCGTGAAGGGGGCGCTGGCGCGCGTGCTCTTCTGCGAGCCCGGCGACATCGACGAGGAGAAGAACTTCCTCGAACTGGGGCTGGATTCGATCCTGATGGTGGAGCTGACCAAGGGGTTGAGCCAGGACCTCCAGCTCAAGCTCAAGGTCAACAAGCTCTACGACCACCCGTCGGTCCTCCGGCTCGCCGAGTACCTGGCCGCGCAGGTCCCCGCCGCCGCGTCGGCACCCGCGCCGCGTGCCTCCGAGTTGGACGCGCGTGCCGCCACCCCCGCGCCGCGTGCCGCCGAGGCGGTCCCTCGCGAGTCCATCCCTACGTCGCCAACCGCGGCGCAGGAGCCCCACAGGTTCATCGCTCCGCGCGCTGCCGGACAGGAGGCCCACGCGGCCAGCCACGCGACGCGTGAGCCCGGATCCGAGGCTCGCGGTGGCATGCCGTCGACGCGTGCCCCCGAGGTGACTGTCCGCGCTCCCGCCGCGCCGGTTCGTGTGTCCGAGCCTGCGCCTCGCGCTTCGGAACCTGTGGCTCGCACGCCCGAAGCTCCGGCGCGTGTGCCCACTCCGGTGGCTGACCGCATGCGCTCACCTGACACGCACGCGCTGGAGGCCGAGCCTCCTCCGTTCCATGTGACGCTGAAGCGCAAGCCGGTGGCGAGCGCTCCCGAGCCCACTCCGGCTCCCGCCGTGGCCGCGTCCACCGACGTCGCCATCATCGGCATGTCCGCGCGCTTCCCGGGCGCCCGGAACCTGGACGAGTACTGGGAGCACCTGGCGGCAGGCGTGGACTCGGTGACGGAGATCCCTCCGGAGCGCTGGGACGTCCAGCGCTACTACGATCCGGATCCGAAGAAGAAGGACCGCTCCACCAGCAAGTGGGGCGGCTTCCTGTCGGACATCGACAAGTTCGACCCGCTCTTCTTCAGCATCTCCCCGGCCGAAGCCCGGCTGATGGACCCACAGCAGCGCCTGTTCCTCCAGGAGTCCTGGAAGGCGCTGGAGGACGCGGGCTACTCGCCGGAGCAGCTCAGCAAGGCCCGCTGCGGCGTCTACGTCGGGGTGATGAACAACGACTACAACCGGCTCGTGGGCCTGGCGGATCCCGACCGCAGCCCCGCGCTCCAGCTGCTGGGCAACTCCAACTCCATCCTCGCCGCGCGCATCGCGTACCTCCTGAACCTCAAGGGGCCCGCGCTGGCGCTGGACACCGCCTGCTCGTCGTCGCTCGTGGCCACGCACCTGGCCGTGCGCAGCCTGCTCGCGGGTGACGTGGACCTCATGCTCGCGGGCGGCGTGACGCTCTACATCACCGAGGATCCGTACATCCAGATGAGCAAGGCCGGCATGCTCTCGCCCAACGGGCGCTGCCGAGCCTTCGACGACCGGGCGGACGGCTTCGTCCCCGGCGAGGGCGTGGGCGTCGTCGTCCTCAAGCGGCTCGCGGACGCGCTGCGCGACGGCGACCACGTGTACGGCGTCATCCGGGGCTCCGGGACCAACCAGGACGGCAAGACGAACGGCATCTCCGCGCCCAGCTCGGACGCGCAGACGGAGCTGGAGCTCCAGGTCTACCAGCGCGCCGGCATCAGCCCGGAGACCGTGACGTACGTGGAGGCGCACGGCACGGGCACGAAGCTGGGCGACCCCATCGAGGTGGAGGCGCTCACGGAGGCCTTCTCGCGCTACACCGACCGCAAGCAGTTCTGCTTCCTCGGGTCGGTGAAGTCGAACCTGGGCCACACGTCCGCCGCCGCGGGAGTCGCCGGCCTCATCAAGGTCCTGCTGTCCTTCCAGCACCGGCAACTGCCGCCCTCGCTCCACTTCGAGCGGCAGAACAGCAACATCGACTTCGCCGCGACGCCGTTCGTCGTGAACACCGCCCTGCGGGACTGGACTGTTCCCGGCAACGGTCCCCGGCGCGCGGCCCTCAGCGGCTTCGCCTTCAGCGGCACCAACGCGCACGTCCTCCTGGAGGAGCCCCCCGCACGGCCCGCCGCGCCCCGGGAGGCGAGGGGCACCGCGCGCCTGGTCGTCTTCTCCGGCAAGACGGAGGACGCCCTGACGCGGCGGCTGGAGGACATGGCCACCTGGCTGCGCCGCCACGGTGAGTCGCACCGGCTGGGCGACATCGCCTACACGCTGCTCGTAGGCCGGGCCCACCACAAGGTCCGCACGGCGTTCGTGGTGCGCAGCCACCGCGAATTGCTCGACGGCATCGAGGCGGCCCTGGCCGGCCGCGAGGTGGCGTACCCGTTCACGTCGGATCCGCAGGACGCGGCGCGGAAGGTGGATCCGCTCCTCAAGGAGCTGGGGCGGACGCTGATGGCGGAGCTGACCTCGCCGGACGCACAGGCCGGGGAAGGGGCCCAGGAGAAGCTCTCCTCACTGGCGTCGCTCTACGTGAAGGCCGCGCCGCTGAACTGGGCCGCGCTGTTCTCCGGCCCGCACCTGCGCGTGCCGCTGCCCACGTATCCCTTCGCGCAGGAGCGTCACTGGGTCACGCCCGTCATGGGCGCGGCCCTTCCCGAAGCGCCCCGGACGGCGGAGGCGCGGACGGCGCCCGTCCGTCGCCGCACGGTGCTGGAGGCCTCGTCGCCGCTGATGGCGGATCACCGCGTGAACGGCGCGAGCGTGCTGCCGGGCATGGCCTACCTCGAACTGGCGCGTGAGGCCTTCGCGGCCTCGCACGGCGAGGGGCCGGTGTCACTCTCGCAGGTGCTCTGGCTCCAGCCCTGCGTCCTCGACGGTGGGCAGAAGGTGCTGTGGACCACGCTGGAGGAGAAGGGCGGCCACGCGCTCTTCGAGGTCCGCTCCGGCGAGGGCGAGGACGCACTCCTGCACTGCCGGGGACGCATCGAGGCGGCGGTGGAGCGCGCCGGGAGTGAGCCGTTCGCGCTCCGTCCGTTCCAGGCCCGGAGCACGAACCACATCGACGGCGACGTGCTGAACCAGCGCTTCGCCCGGATGGGGATCCACTACGGCCCCACCTTCCGCGCCCTGCGCGAGGTATGGAGCGACGCACGCGAGGCCCTGGGCCGCCTGGAGGGCGCCGCGCCGCGGGACAGCCGCTGGAGCCTTCCGCCGCAGCTGCTGGACTCCGCCGCGCAGGCCGTGGCCGCGCTCACGTCGTCGTCCGGCGCGCTGATGCTGCCCTTCTCACTGGGCGGCGTGGACGTGCGTCGCCCGCTGCCTTCGTCAGGCAGTGCGTACGCACGCGTGCGGATGCAGGACCCCGCGCGCTTCGACGTCGCGCTGCTGGATGAGCAGGGCGAGGTGTGCGTCGAGCTGCGGGACCTGGGCTTCCGCGAGCGCAAGACGCGGGCACAGGGCTTCTTCTACCTGCCTCGCTGGGCGGAGGCGCCGCTGCTGGCGCAGGACCGGGAGCTGGGGCGCGCGGTCATCGTCGCGGGAGCGGACAGCCTGGGCCTGGAGGACGGCCTGGCGGCGGTCCACGCACGCGCGGGCGTGCTGCGGGTCCGCGTGGGAGCGCGCACGCGGCGCGAAGCCGAGGGCCGCTGGGAGTGGTCCAGCGCGGATGAGGCCGGCGTCGAGGCGTGGTGGAACGAGGCCGGGCAGCCCCGGCGGATCTACTTCCTCGCGGGCATCGACGCGCGGGCGGCCGCGCTGGAGGACGTGGAGGCGCTGGAGGCCAGCCAGGAGCGCGGTGTCCTGGCGCTGTTCCGGATGCTCAAGGGCCTGTCGCGGCTGGGCGTGCTCCAGCAGCGCCTGGAGCTGGTGGTCGTCACCGCGGACGTGTTCCCCGTCACCGGCACGGAGCAGGCGCGTCCGTCCGGCGCGAGCCTCCACGGCCTGTGCAAGTCGCTGGCGAAGGAGCACCCGCAGCTGGCGGTGAGCTGCATCGACGTGGGCGCGCGTGACGTGCTCAACGCCCCGGGCGTCCTCGTCTCCCAACTGGTCGCGGAGCCGGAGCACAAGGGCCGTCTGAATGTGGCGCTGCGCGAGGGGCGCCGTCATGTCCGGCAGCTCGTCCCCGCGCGGCTGGAGGCAGGGGACGGCGTCCTGCGCCAGGGCGGCGTCTACGTCATCGTCGGAGGCCTGGGCGGCATCGGGCTGGCGCTCGCGGAGGATCTGGCCGGGCGCTTCCAGGCGCGGCTGGTCCTCACTGGCCGCGGCCCCCTGACGGAAGCACAGCGCGAGCGCATCGCGGCCATGGAGGCGCGCGGAGCCCGCGTGCTTCACGTCCGCGCGGACGTCACGCGCCCCGCGAGCATGCGGGACGTGATGGCCCAGGCGAAGGCGCGCTTCGGGGCGGTCCATGGCGTGGTGCACTCCGCGCTGGTCCTCCGCGACGCGCCCATCGAGCGCATGGACGCGGCGGCGTTCGTGGAGGCGATGGACGCCAAGGTCCGGGGCAGCGCGGTGCTGGCCCAGGTGCTGAAGGACGAGCCGCTCGACTTCCTGGTGTTCTTCTCGTCCATCCAGTCCTTCTCGGGGAACGCGGGGCAGGGCAACTACGCCGCGGCCTCCCTGTTCCAGGACACCTTCGCCGGGTGGCTGGGCCGCTCCGCGCGCTTCCCCGTGAGCGTCGTCAACTGGGGCTACTGGGGCTCCGTGGGCGCCGTCACGGATCCGAAGTACCAGCGCGCCATGGAGCTGCGAGGCGTGCACTCCATCGAGGTCGCCGAGGGCCTGGAGGCCCTGCGCCAGGTGCTCGCGAGCAGCGCGCCCCAGGTGGTCGCCTTCAAGGGCAGCCCGGAGGCGCTGGCCAAGCTGGGCGTCTCTCAAGAAGAGCCCGTCGCGGTCGCGGGCCGCCGTCAGGCGCAGGCGCGTGAGGTCCGGCCTCCGGAGCCGGTCCGCGCGCCCGTGGAGGCACGTCCGTCGCCGAGGCCGGTGCCCGTACGGACGGGGCCGTCGCTCGCGGAGGTGGAGCGCCGCATCGGCCAGCTCACCAGCGAGGCGCTGAGCGTCAGCTCCGACGTCATCAACCCGGAGGTCCCGTTCTCGGACTACGGCGTCGACTCCATCACCGGCGCCGGGATGATCGAACGGATCAGCGAGGCGTTCGACCTCGAGCTGCCCATCACGGTCGTCTTCGACTACTCGAGCGTCCGCGCCCTGGCCCGCCACATCCTGTCGCTCCTCGACGCGGCGAAGCCCCAGGAGGCCGCCGTGGTGCCGCCCGCGCGTGAGCCCGAACCGGCCTTCGTCCCGCCGGAACCGCCGCCCGTGTTCGCGCCGGTTCAGCAGGTGGAATCTCCGAGGCCGTCCCTCCCGATGGTGCCGCCTCCCGCGCCCCAGTCGCAGCCGGTGCGTGAGGCCCCCGCGTCCCGTCCGTCCTCGCGCTCCATCGCCGTCATCGGCATGTCCGGGCGCTTCCCCGGCGCGCCGGACCTGGACACCTTCTGGAAGCGGCTGGCCGCGGGCGACAACCTCGTCGGCGAGATTCCCAAGGAACGCTGGGACATCGACGCGTACTACGACGCGGATCCGCGCAACCTCGATGCGACGAACTGCCGCTACGGCGCCGTGCTCGATGACATCGACAAGTTCGACGCGGCCTTCTTCAACATCGCGGGGCGCGAGGCGGACCTGTCCGACCCGCAGCAGCGCGTGTTCCTGGAGGAGGCGTGGAAGGCGCTGGAGGACGCGGGCTACGCGGCCCGGTCCATGTCGGAGAAGCGCTGCGGCGTCTACGTCGGCGTCGACGTGGGCGACTACGGCTTGCGCATGGCCCAGGCCGGCATCAAGCGCGAGGCCCAGGCCATCTGGGGCAACGACACGTCCATCCTCGCGGCGCGCATCGCGTACTTCCTCAACCTGAAGGGCCCGAGCATGGCCATCAACACGGCCTGCTCCTCGTCGCTGGTGTCCATCCACCTGGCCTGCCAGAGCCTGCTCGCTGGTGAGACGGAGATGGCGCTCGCGGGCGGCGTCTACGTCTCCACGATGCCCAACTTCCACATCTACGCGAGCAACGCGCAGATGCTGTCGGTGGACGGCAAGTGCAAGTCGTTCGCCGCGGGTGCCAACGGCTTCGTGCCGGGCGAGGGCGTGGGCGTCGTCGTCCTCAAGCCGCTGGAGGCGGCGCTGCGCGACGGCGATCAGATCCACGGCGTCATCCGCGCCTCCGCCATCAACCAGGACGGCAAGACGAACGGCATCACCGCGCCCAGCGCCGCGTCGCAGACGGAGCTGGAAGCCTCCGTCTACGAGGCGGCGGGCTGCGACGCGGCGACCATCACCTTCGTGGAGGCCCACGGCTCGGGCACGCGCCTGGGCGACCCCATCGAGGTCAAGGCGCTCACGGACGCGTTCCGGCGCTGGACGGACAAGCGCGGCTACTGCGCGCTCGGCTCGGTGAAGACGAACGTCGGGCACACCATCGCCGCGGCCGGCATCGCGGGCGTGCTGAAGGTGCTGCTGTCGCTGCGGCACGGGGCCATCCCTCCGTCGCTCCACTTCGACACGCCCAACGAGTTCATCGACTTCAAGAACAGTCCCTTCGTCGTCAACACGCGGCTGAAGCCCTGGGAGCCCGCGCCCTCCGCGCCGCGCAGGGCCGCCGTCAGCTCCTTCGGCTTCAGCGGCACCAACGCGCACCTGCTCATCGAAGCCCCGCCCGAGCAGCCCGCGCCGTCCGCCGTGCACGGCCCTCAGCTCCTGCCGCTGTCGGCCCGGACGCCAGAGGCCCTGAAGGCCGCCGCCACGAGGCTGGCGGACTTCCTGCGCCGTCAGCAGCCCGCCCGCCCCAGCCAGGGCAGGGGAGACAGCTCGCGCATCCGCGAGGCGCTGCTGGAAGCCGCCGCGGGCATCCTGGACGTCCCGGCCTCGGCGCTGGATCCGGAGCGTCCCTTCGAGGAGGCCGGCTTCGACGTCGTCCAGCTCGCGGCGTTCGCGGATGAGATTGGCCGCCGGCTGGACGTCGAGGTGCGCCCGCGCCTCTTCATCGAGTGCCCGACCCTGGCGTCGCTGGAGCGGCACCTGATGGAGCGTCAGCGCGGCGCTGGCGTGGAGGTCCTGCCGGAGGGCAATCCCGTCTCGCTCTCCGACGTGGCGTACACCCTCCAGGTGGGCCGCGAGGCGATGCCGGAGCGTCTGGCGATCGTGGCCCGGGACATCCGCGAGGCCATCGACGCGCTGACTCGCTTCGCCCAGGGACAGACGGCTGCCGGCCTCTTCACCGGCAAGGTGGACGCGGCCCTGCCGCTCGCGGGCCTCCTCTCCGAGGGCCGTGCCGGTACGGCCTTCCTCCAGGTCGCGATGGAGGAGCGTCAGCTCTCCACGCTGGCGCAGCTCTGGAGCATGGGCGTGGAGCTGCCCTGGCGCACGCTCCACGGCGGCGAGCGGCCCCGGAAGGTGTCGCTGCCCACGTACCCGTTCGCCCGGGTGCGCCACTGGTTCCCGGAGTCGCGCCCCGTCACGCAGGAGGCCGCGTCGCTGCTCACGCCGCGCGTGGAGCAGGCGCTGCGCGACAGCACGGTGCGCGAGCTGCCTCCGCCCGCGAGCCGCGAGGACTACGAGCGCTTCAACTCGCTCATGCTGCTGGGCTTCTTCCAGCGCATGGGGGTCTTCCTCCGCTCGGGTGAGCAGTACACGGTGGACGGCCTGCGCTCGAAGCTCCGCGTCGCGCCGGGCTACACGCGCCTGTTCTCCGCGCTGCTGAACATCCTGGCCCGGGCCGGCTACGTGCGCTTGAGCGGCGCGGACGTCACCACGCTGCCGGAGCTGGACGCGGCCGCGCCGCACCTGGAGCGGCAGAGCCTGCAGGCGCGCGGTGAGCGGCTGGTCGCGCAGGCCCCGATGACCGCTCCGCACGTGGCCATCATGTGGGCGTGCTCGGAGCGCTACGGCGAGGTGCTGCGCGGGGAGATCCCCGCCACGGACCTGCTGTTCCCGCAGTCGTCGATGCGGCTGATGGGGCCCATGTACAAGGGCAACCCCGTCGCGGACTACTTCAACGCGCTGGTCGCCGACAGCCTGCGCCAGTACGTCGCCGAGCGGCTCGCGCAGCTGCCCGACGGCGGGAAGATCCGCATCCTGGAGGTGGGCGCCGGCACGGGCGGGACCACGGACCTGGCCCTGAAGGCGCTGAGCCCGTACGCGGACCGCATCGTCTACACGTACACGGACGTGTCGCGTTCGTTCGTCCAGTACGGCCGCGAGAACTTCCGCTACGGGTTCATGGAGTACTCGGTGCTGGACATCGAGAAGGACGTGGTGCCGCAGGGCTATACGGCGGGCGCCTACGACGTGGTGCTCGCCGCCAACGTCCTGCACGCGACCGAGGAGCTGCGCCAGACGCTGCGCAACGTGAAGACGCTGCTGCGCCCCGGAGGCTGGCTGCTCCTCAACGAGGTCACCACCGTGCACGACTTCTCCACGGTGGCCTTCGGCCTGCTGCCCGGCTGGTGGCGCTTCAAGGACGACCTGCGGCTCCAGGACGCGCCGCTGCTGAGCAGTGAGCAGTGGCGGTCCGTGCTGAGCGCGGAGGGCTTCCCGAAGGTCGTCGTGCTGGGCCACCCGGATCAGCACCGCTCCGACCTGGGACAGAACATCATCATCGGTGAGCGTGACCGCCGGAGCCTCGCCACCGCAGCGAGAACTCTGGTAGCGGCGCCGGCCGTTGTCACGAATGGCCATGCCAGCGTGGGGCAGGGGACCCCGGTCTCCACTCCGAGGGGCGCACGGCCGGACCTGGAATCGGTGATCGCCTCGTGCGTGGAGGCCGTCGTGGCGAACGGCGCCGTGCAGTTGGATCCGTCCAAACCGTTCCAGGACTTCGGCGTGGACTCCATCTTCGCCGTCAGCATCATCGAGCGCATCAACGCGGCGCTCGGCATCGCGCTGCGCTCCACGGACCTCTTCAACTACGCGAGCGTCTCGAAGCTGGCCGAGCACATCCGCGCCACCTTCCCGGCCGCCGAGCCGGGAGCACGGTCCGCGCCAGCGCCTGAGCCTGTCTCTCCAGCGGCGCCCATCGTCGTGCAGGCGAAGCCCGAACCGGCACCGGCCGCCGGTGACGACGGACTCCTGGGCCTGCTGGACCGCATCGAGGCGGGCGAGCTGAACCTCGACGCGGTGGAGCGCTTCGTGGGGGGCGCGTCATGAGCCGCCAGGAGGCCATCGCGGTGGTGGGCCTCTCCGCCCGCTACCCCGGGGCGCGGGATGCGCGCGAGCTGTGGCGCAACCTCGTCGAAGGGCGGGACTCCATCCAGGAGGTGCCCCGCGAGCGGTGGGACCACGCCCGCTGGTACGACCCGGATCCGGACGCGCACAACAAGAGCGTGAGCCGGTGGGGCGGCTTCATCCACGACGTGGACCGGTTCGATCCGCTCTTCTTCAACATCTCTCCGCTCGAAGCGGAGTGGATGGACCCGCAGCACCGCCTGTTCCTGGAGGAGGCCTG
>NZ_JAFIMU010000011.1 GCF_017302985.1 Corallococcus macrosporus | reverse complement strand
GAGCCGGGTGAAGTACTACCGGTGCGGTTCATGCCACCGCTGGGTGTCCAGCACCTACAGCGAGGTCTTCCGCGCGGACGCGAAGATGCGCACGCACCCGGTGAAGGACACCGCGGACGCGGACGCGCGCTTCGTGGAGGTGAAGGCCCGGCTGGACCAGTGGCTCACCGCCGTCCAGGAGCAGTGCCCGTACCAGACGCTGGGCGTGTCGCCGCTGGATTCGCCGGACGTCATCCGCGCGCGCTTCCACGCGCTGGCCCTGGAGCGGCACCCGGACCGGGGCGGCTCCGCGGAGCAGATGCGCGAGGTCAACGACGCCTACGAGCGCATCCTCAAGCACCGTCAGCGCAAGCGGCTGGAGGCCATGGCGTCCGGCACGTCCACGCGCGCCGCGCCCGCGTCCGTCCTGCCCGCGCGCAGCAGGTAGAGCCAGAACAGCGCTCCCAATGACAGGCCCAGCCCCACCTTGGCCCAGGTGGGGAACAGGTGACCCGGGGAGATGAAGCCCTCCACCACGCCGATGCCGGCGAGGAAGGGTGCGCAGCCCACCACCAGCTTCACCGCCTCACGTCCGCGCGCCTGGAGCGCCTGCGCGCGCGGCAGCTCGCCGGGGTCGATGAGCGCCTGGCCCACCATCAGCCCCGCGCCGCCCGCGATGACGATGATGGACAGCTCCACCGGCCCGTGCGCGGCGATGAAGTCCAGGAAGCCTGCCGCCATGCCCTCGCGGAAGCACAGCGCGCCCACCGCGCCAATGAGCACGCCGTTGTTCACGAGCGTGAAGATGGGCCCCACGCCCAGCAGGATGCCGGACGCGAACGCGAACAGCGTGACGGTGAGGTTGTTGGTCGCGATGCCGGACGCGACGGCGTTGGGCGGTGCCACGGACAAGAGGTCGTCCGTCCACATGCGTCCCTGCGCCACGTAGCGCCGCACGCCCTCCGGCACCAGCAGCTCCGCGCCGCGCGGCTCCAGCGTCACCACCAGCGCGCCCAACAGCAGGCCCAGTATCAGCAGGCCCGCGCTCACGCCCACGAAGCGCGCCTCGCGGCGCAGCGTGGCGGGGAAGTCGCGGCGGAAGAAGTCGCGCGTGGAGGCCCAGCGCTCGCGCGGCGGCTGGTAGATGGCGCCATACGCTTGCGCGCACAGTTGGTTGAGGAAGCGGTGCGCGTCCGTGCCCGGATAGAACGTCTGGGCTTGCGCCAGGTCCGCGGCCGCGCGCCGGTACAGCGTGTCCAGCGTGCGCAGCTCCGTCAGCCCCAGGCGGCCCGTGCGCTGGCGCGTGAGCAGCGCCTGGAGTGCGTCCCAGTCCGGCCGGCGCCTCGTGACGAACGTGGGCAGGGGCACCGCCATGTCAGTGCGCCGCCTTCGCGCGCGTGCGCAGGAAGGCCTCCGTGGCTTCGGAGGACTGGAGCACGCGCGCGCGCTCCTCGTCCGTCAGCGACGCGCCCACGCGGTCTACCAGCCGCGCGCCCAGCCGCCGGCGCACCTCCGGCTCCAGGCCCGGCGCACGCGCGAGGAACGCCAGCACCAGCTCCACGTCCTCCGCGTCCAGGGGCCGCTGCACGCTGGCGCCAGGCGTCTGCGCGGGCGTGGCGTCCGTCGTGGGCGCCTGGGTGTACTTGTCCAGGTCGATGGCCTCCTCGCGCACCAGCACGGTGCCGGCGAGCAGGTCCCCCAGCCTGCGGTGGCGCGAGTCCAGCAGCATGGTGATGCAACCGGTGGCGTAGAGCACCGGCAGGAAATCCACCGCGCGGCAGAGGTTTCTCACCGCGCTTTCGAAGAAGCCCACCGGTGAGCCATCCTCACGCACCACTCTGATGCGCAGCGCGCGTTTGCCCGGTGTCTGTCCATGGAAGAAGACCTCCGCCAGCGTCCAGTAAAGCCATTGCGTGGCGAAGAGGCCCACCGCGAGCAGTGTCTGCGTGAGCCCCGACAGCGCCTGGAAGGCACCCAGCACGTCGGACACCAGCAGCGTGATGACGAAGTAGAGCGCCACCCAGAAGAAGAACAGCAGGCTCGCGTCCACCAACCACGCGAGACAGCGGTAGCCGATGCCGGCCACGGGCAGGGAGAGCGCGACGCGTTCGGGGGTCGCGACGTCGACGTGGGGTGCGGGGGCGGAGGGAGTCATGCGCGCGGGACGCACAGCATACGCCCTTGGCGTCCAACAAGCGCCATCCGTGTGCATCGCCGCGCTCTCTCCTGGATACTGCCCGAAACAACGAGAGAAACATCGGAATGTGGACGCCGGATGCGTGTCCCCAGGACGACAGCGATCACGACCTGACGGACGAGGCCCTGGATTTCGATACGATTCGTGCGCAATTGACAGTCCCGACAGGGGCGGTTCGCAACAGGCCTTGGATGATGTTAGGGTCTCGGTTGGCAGGAATTGCCTGAAACGGAAAAGGAGGAACGGCCCGAACGGGCCAGTTCGGCAGTCGCAAGCGCAGTCCGCAGGGCAGCACTGACAAGACCCCCGGATGGAGTTGAAGCGCGGTTCTCGCACGCTCAGCACAGGCGGAAGTTCCGCCGCGTTTCCACCGACTCCGGGGCAGGTTGAAGTCGACAGGTAGCATTGAAAGCAATTCGCCACGACGGCTGGGGGGCCATCGCATGGCAGCGAATCAATCAGCAGTGCGTATTTCGATTCTCGAAGGACCGTGGGCGGCCTGGCAGGGCTTGTCCGATGGGCTTCGGGGTGAGGGTCATTCCACTTCGGTGACGCGCGACGTGCGCGGCTTCCTGGACGGACTCGGCACGGATCCACCGCAGGTGGCCATCCTCGACGTGGAGAGCGACGGCGAGGCCGCCATCGGATGCTCCGTGACGGAGGGGCTCAACCTGCTGCGCGAGGCACGCAAGCGCCGGCTGGAAGTGCGCATGCTGCTCCTGTCCGCGGTGAGCACGCCGGAGGTCATCTCCCAGTGCTTCGACGAAGGGGCCTCCGGGTATCTCTTCCGCGCGGGGCTGGGCGTGAACGCGGTGTCCTCCGCGGTCCAGTCGCTGGTGCGCGGCGAGCGCCTCTTCCCGGTGCAGTTGCTCCGCAACGACTTCGAGCATCCGCCGGTGACGTCACCCACGGCGAGCGTGCTCTTGCTGCTCACGCAGCGGGAGCGCGAGGTGCTCCAGTACGTGGCGGGCGGCGCGGACAACCTGAAGATCGCCGCGCATCTCCAGATCGCCGAGCGCACGGTGAAGTCACACGTCACGCAGCTCTACCGCAAGCTGGGCGCGGAGAACCGCACCCAGCTTGCCCTGCGCGCCTGCCACCTGGGCGTCAGGCCTCCGCCGGACCTCTGACGAGGCCGGCCCACCCTCCCCGTTGAAGCGGGGAGGGCGCGGTGGGAAGCGCGGCGCGGCCCTCAGTTCTTGTTGCGGGCCGCGTCCTCTTCCATCTTCTTGCGGAGGCTCAGGGGACGCATGTCCGTCCAGACCTCCTTGATGTACTCCAGGCACTCGGCCTTCAGGCCCTGCTTGCCGGCATCCTTCCAGCCCAGCGCGTTCTCACGGTCCGCAGGCCAGATGGAGTACTGCTCTTCGTGGTTCACGACGACCTTGTAGATGGTCGTGTCTTCGCGCTCGTCGCTCATCGGGGGGGCTCCTGGAAGCAGGGGACCCCCTTTCGTCGCACACCCGGGGAAAAGCGGTCAAGGTAGGTGGATGCGACAAATCCCGGGCCTTCCCAGGAGGGCGGATCCGCGCCCGGCCGGCCGGCGGGGTTGCACCCGGAATCCGCGTCCGTGACACGAGCGGCGTGGGGCACCGATACTCGGGCGCATGCGCATCTGGAAGAACGCCGTGTCGGGGCTCGTGCTCCTCGTGGGGGGCGCCTGGGCCTCGCTGGCCCTGGCCCTGACAGGAACGGGGCCGGAGGGGCCGCACGTGGCCCGGACGCTCGTCGCGGCGGCCCTGGTGGCCCTGGCGGTGGCGGCCTGGCGGTGGCGCTCCCGGCGCTGGGGCGTGGCGGTGATGCTGCTGGGGTGCCTGTCCGTGTACGGCTGGGTGCGGACGATCCAGCCCTCCAACGCGCGGGACTGGGCGCCGGACCTGGCGCGGGCGCCGTGGGCGGAGGTCGCGGGCTCCCAGGTGACGCTGCACGAGGTGCGCGACTTCCGCTACCGCAGCACCACGGACTGGGACCCGGCCTGGTACACGGCCACCTACGACACGGACGCGCTCACGGGCGCGTCGTTCATCGTGGAGCCGTTCTCCGGCGTCTACGGCGCCGCGCACACGATGGTGAGCTTCGGCTTCCAGGACGGCCGCCACGTGGTGTTCTCCGTGGAGGTGCGGCGCGAGCAGGGGGAGACGTTCTCCGCGCTGGGTGGCCTGTTCCGCCGCTTTGAAATCACCTACGTCGTGGGCGACGAGCGGGACCTGGTGCAGCTGCGCTCCAACTTCCGCCACGACGACGTGTATGTGTATCCGGTGAACGCGTCGAAGGAGCGCATCACCGCGTTTTTCATGGACATGGTGCAGCGGATGAACGGGCTGCACACGCAGCCGGAGTTCTACGACACGCTCACCAGCAACTGCACCACCAACCTGGTGCGCCACTTCGAGAAGGTGGCCACGAAGGACGTGCCGTACGACCACCGCACGCTGCTGCCGGCGTTCTCGGACGCGCTCGCGTACGAGCTGGGCATCATCGACACGGACGCGCCGCTGGAGCAGGTCCGCCAGCGCTACCACATCAACGCGCGCGCCCTGGCCGCGCAGGGGCGGGACGACTTCTCCGCCCGCATCCGCGAACCGCTCCAGACCGCCGCCGCGCCCGTGCCCTGATCAGGTGCCCGTCGCGGCCCGGGGCCCGGAGGGCGCAAGGCCGCTCTTCAGGTGCTTGTCGTAGTGGGCCTCCAGCGCGGTGAAGTAGCCGCGCTCCTCCCACAACTCCTGGAGGAGCCGGTCCGTGAGGGACTTCACCTCCGCGCTCTCGCCCTTCGGGTCGGGCACGCGGGGGCCTGCCTTCGGGTCGAGGAAGGTGCGCGTGGCCTCCGCCATCAGCACGCGGCTGCTCCGGAAGAGGCGGCGCAGGGCCTGGTTGACGGGGCGGGCGTCCATCTCCGCGCACGCGGCGACGATGGCGGCCTGCACCTTCCGGGGCGCATCCCCCTGGAGCGAGGCCGCGTCCAGGTCCCCGCGCTGGAGCGCGTGGTGCAGCAGGTAGCCGTGGTGCAGGCACACGCTGGTCAGGTCCACGCAGTCCTTCACCCAGAGGACGAAGAAGACCTTGCGGAACACCTTGCGCACCGGGAAGAGCGCCACGGCCTTGAGATAGGACACCAGCCGGCCGCCCAGGCTGCGCTCGTCGTACGAGCCGGCGAGCACCGCCACGGCCTTGTCCGGTGCCTTCAGGCCCTTCTCCTTGAACTGGTCGCGCACGGACTGCTCGCGCACCTGGCGCAGGGCGTAGTCGTCCAGGAAGGGCACGGGGATGAGCGGCGTGAGCCCTGCCGCCACGGCGTGGAAGGCCACGCGGGCGAGCGAGGGCGGCACGGCGCCGGGCGGCGGGGTCTTGGAGTCAGCCATGGCGTGTTTCATAACCGCTTCCGCGCCCGCTGCCTTCCGCCGCTAGAGTGGGATTGTCATGAACCCGTCGCGAAAGGCGTGACCCTGGATGAATGCGAAGGCGAAGGCGAAGCAGCAGGAACTCCCCACCATGCCGTTCGCGTCGGAGAAGGCCTGGGAGAAGTGGCTGGAGAAGCACCACGCCGACTCGCCGGGTGTCTGGCTGAAGCTCGCGAAGCTGGAGTCCGGCATCCCGTCCGTGACGTACCCGCAGGCGCTGGAGGTGGCGCTCTGCTACGGCTGGATTGACGGGCAGAAGGACGCGTTCGACGCGGAGTACTGGCTCCAGCGCTTCACGCCGCGCAAGCCGCGCAGCAAGTGGTCGAAGATCAACTGCGCCAAGGTGGACGCCCTGGTCGCCTCCGGACGCATGAAGCCCGCGGGCCTGCGCGAGGTGGAGGCCGCGCGCGCGGACGGCCGCTGGGAGGCGGCGTACGCGGGGGCGAAGACCATCGAGGTGCCGGAGGACCTGACGCTCGCGCTGGAGAAGAACCCGAAGGCGAAGGCGTTCTTCGCCACGCTCAAGAGCGCCAACCGCTACGCCATCCTCTACCGGCTCCACGACGCGAAGAAGCCCGAGACGCGCGTGCGGCGGCTGGAGAAGTTCATCGCCATGCTGGAGGCCGGAGAGACGCTCCACGGCTGAAGGCCCGCGCTCACGGCCGCGGGCCTCCAGCGTGAAGCGGTGCCTACGGCGCGAGCTTCAGCAGCAGCAGGTCCGTGCTCCCATCGACTGGCGAGTAGGCTGTTCCATCCACCTGCACGGTCCGGTCGAGCTGGTCGACGAGCAGCGTCTCCCCCGCGCCGTTGCCGGCCATGGTCAGGCTGAGGCGGATGTCCAGGCCGCGCGACCACAGGTGCGTGCCGTCCGCCGCGTACCGCGCCACGTAGTTCGTCGGATAGCTCGGGTGCCCGATGAGCCCGCCGCCCAGGTCCGCCTGCGAACCCAGATAGCCCGCCAGCGTCAGGCGTCCCTGCGAGTCCACCGCGAGTCGCCGGACGTCATCCTTGTCCGGACCGCCCAGCTGCCGTCCCCACTGGTCCGAGCCCGACGCGGAGAGCGCGCCCAGGACGACGTCCGTCCGGCCGTCCTGCGAACCCTCCGGAGCCGCGCTGTACGAGCGCCCCGCGAAGGAGAACGTGCCGCCGAAATCCGCGGCGAAGGCCACGGCGTCACCCGGCCGTGAAACGACGCCCCGCATCGAGCCCCGGCCGCCGTTGAGCGCACGGGACCACAGCGGCGTCCCGGTGGCCGAGTACTTCGCCACGAAGGGCGTCCGGGGGCCCTGCACGCCGAGCACGGTGTTGGTGGCGTGCGGGCTCGCGACGCCCGCGAGCAGCACCGCGCCCGTGCTGTCCGTGGCGAGCGCCTGTCCTTCCGACCCCGTGCTCCCGGCCGCATGGACGCGGGACCAGAGGGGGTCACCCTCCCAGGAGAAGCGCGCCACGAAGAGCGCGCTCACCCCGGAAGCGCTCGCGCCCGCGTCCAGCACCCCGCCTCCCAGGTTCACCTGACCGGAGAAGGTGCCCGTGACGACGAGGCTGCCCGCGGCGTCCGTGGCGACGGCGAGTCCCTGGATGGGAGCCTTCGTGTTGGAGCCCACCTGCGGAGTCCCCGCGAGGAAGCCCTTGGACCAGACCGGTGTGCCGTTCGGCGAGAACTTGGCGATGAAGAGGCCCGGCGTATAGCCCCAGGTGGCTGGCAGTGCTCCCGTGCCGAAGTCCGGGCTGCCCGTGTAGGAGCCCACGACCAGGATGTTCCCGAGCGGCGTCACGGTGAGGCCGCCCACGTTGACCTCGGAGATGGAGCCCGGGTAGGGCGCGTAGGTGCGCGACCACTGATGGCTGCCGTCCGCGCCGTACTTCGCGAGGACCAGGTACCCGAACGGCTCCAGGGGCCCGCCGCCGAAGTCACCGGAGTTGTAATAGCGGCCCGCGACCACCCATCCCCCATCCTGCGCGGCGGCCACGCCCCTGGGCACCTCCTCGCCCGGACCGCCGTACCGCCGCACGCCCTGAAGGGCTCCGCCCGTGCCCTGGCGGGCGCAGAACGTGATGGCGCGGGTCAGCTCCAGGGAGGCCCCACCCATGTAATAGGTGGACTCGGAGGACTCGAAGTCGACGCCGTTCCCGCCCGTGGGGATGAGCGCGAAGCTGTAGTCGCCCGCCGAGCGGACGACCGTGCTCACGTCGTACTCCACCACGCTGTTGTTCTCCACGGCGCCCAGGTCCCCCAGGGGCGCGCCCAGCAGCGCGGGCCGCGTGTTCCAGGTGAGCGTGCCCTCCGTCCACTCATTGTCCGCACGGTAGAGCGCGGGGCCGTCCGTGCTGCCATCCACCGCGAACAGGCGCAGCCGCGCTCCGACGATGGGGATGTTGGGATCGTCGTGCGTCACCTCGAACTTCAGGTACGACTCCAGCCGCGGCGAGCCATCCGTCAGCAGCAGGTCGGCTTCTCCGAAGTTGACCGTCGGCTGCGCTGCGTCCACGTACGCGTCGCCCCGGTCCTGGGTGCCGACGGTGTCGTAGACGGTCTCCGACGGACAACTGACGGCCTGCGACTCGACGCTCGCTGTTCCAGACGGACGGGGCTCCCCGGGCCCGTCCTGTTCCGCCACCCCACCGCAATGCGTGCACAGCACCAACGCGGACAGCCACCCCATACTTCTCACGCCCCAACGCACAGCCCTGCCTTGCATGACGCCTCCCGGTTGCTCCGGAAGGGCGTGATTGCATTCACAATGCCAGTCGTGAGGCGTTGGACAGACGGCCGCGTCCGTCAGGCGACCGCATGTCTGGGATGAACCATTTCCCTCTCGGTGAAGATAGACACTCTCGGAGGGTAGAAGACGGGATGGCGCAGGACGGCGGACTACTTCGGCTCGCCCATGACCTCCATCGTGTGCTTGAGCCGCTCCAGGCCCAGGCGCACCAGGGCGCCGCGCAGGTCGGGCTGGCCCAGGAAGGCCTTCTTGAACACGTCGCGCTCCAGCTTGAGGAGCGTGCAGGGAGTCACGGTGCGCACGGTGGCGGTGGCCAGCCGGCTGCGCAAGAGGGAGATCTCTCCGAAGAGGGCGCCTTCCTCCAGCGTGGGGTAGGGGGACTGGCGGCCGTCACCGTGCGTGTGGAAGACCTCGCACTGGCCCCGGATGAGGACGTAGAGCGCGTCGCCCGGCTGGCCCCGGGTGAGCAGCGTCTCTCCGGCGGGGACGGTACAGGGGACGAAGGCGTCTCCCAGCTCGTGCTGCACCTCCGGGGGCAGCGCGGCGATGAGCGGGTTGCTGCGCAGCGCGTCCGCGAGCAGGCGCTCCCGGGCGGTGACCTGCATCTGCTCGCCCTTGACGCCGTAGTCCTTGCCCAGCTCCCGGACGCCGGCCTGGGTGAGCTCCAGCAGCACGGCGTCCTCCACCGTCACGATGGTGGCGGTGCGCTGCGTGCCGGTGAGCAGCGCCAGCTCGCCGAAGAACTCGCCGGCGCCCAGGCGGCCGACCTCCGTGTTGGCGCCGTTGTCGCCGCCGCGCAGCACCGCGACGCGGCCCTCCAGCACGACGAACATCGAGTGGCCCGGGTCGCCCTCGCGCACCACCACCTGGCCCGCAGGCAGGTAGCGCGTGCAGACAGGCGGCGCGGGAGCGCCTTCCGCGTCCGCCGGGGCGCTCGCCACCGCCGGGGCCGAGGCGGAGCTCGCGGACGTCTGCCCGCCGGAGGAGACCGGGGCGGACGGGTGGGCGGACAGCAGGGCCTGCAGGCGCGCGAACAGGGACATGGTGCGCAAATGCTACCGGGGCGGCCAGGCGGAAACTGTGAAGCGCTTCACAGGCACGCCAGGGCTGGCCTGAAAGACAGCCAGGCAGGCGCAAGGCGTCATTGAGCAGGGATTGACGGCTCCTGTCACGTCTGTGTTTCGCCCTCCTGACGCAAGGCGACGGGCGCGGGGGATGGCGTGGGCGGACCGGGACGCCCTACAGTCCCGGGCCCATGGGAGACACGCTGGACGTCGTGGTGGACCTGGGAGACGTGGCGGAGACGGCCGCGGACGCCGTGCTGCTGAAGTACGCGCAGGGCTTCCACGGGGCGGACGGCGCGGTGTCGCGCCGGCTGGAGGCGGCGGGCCTGGGCATGGACGCCTTCGACCTGCTCCCCGGGGACCACCGCTTCATCGACACGCGCCGGAGCCTGGGGGCTCCGCTGGTGCTCTTCCTGGGCACGGTGCGTTTGCGGCAGTTCGGCTACCACGAGATCCGCCAGTTCTCCGTGCGCGCGCTCCAGCTCCTGGAGCCACGGCACGAGGTGCGCCACCTCGCGTGCACGGTGCACGGCCCCAACTACGGGCTGGACGAGGACGAGGCCGTGCTGGCCCTGGTGGGCGGCTTCGTGGACGCGTTCCAGCGCGGCAGCGGTCCGCGCGACCTGGAGCGCATCACGGTGGTGGAGCTGAACCCCAAGCGCGTGGAGCGGCTGCGCAAGGCCATCGCGCTGGGCCTGGGGCTCACGCCGGGCGTGGAGCCGCTGATGGGGGCCACGGGCTTCCGCGTCCGGCGCACGTCCCGCTTCGTCCAGGCGCCGCCCATGGCGTCCGCGGGCGCGAACTCCAACGAGAAGCCCCATGCCTTCGTGGCCATGCCCTTCGCGCCGGAGCTGGAGGACACCTACCACTACGGCATCCTGAACCCGGTGAAGGCAGCCGGGCTCCTGTGTGAGCGCGTGGACCAGGCCGTCTTCGACGGCCCCATCATCCAGCGCATCCGGGACCGCATCGACACGGCGAAGGTCGTCATCGCGGACCTGTCGCTGGCCAACCCCAATGTCTATCTGGAGGTGGGCTACGCCTGGGGACGCGGCAAGCCCACCCTGATGTTGGTGCGCGACGTGAAGGAGCTTCGCTTCGACGTCTCCAGCTACCGGTGCCTCGTCTACCGGAACATCCGGCACCTGGAGGAGATGCTGACGCAGGAGCTGAAGCGCATCGCCTGAGGCTTACCAGCCGCGCGCCGCGACCTCCCACGTGGCCACGTGCGTGTCGCCGCGCAAGACGTACAGCCGGGGATGCTGCGGGACGGAAACACAGACATGGTTGGGCACCACGCGCACGCGCTCGCCGATGCGCGGGCGCCACGTCGTGCCGGACACGTCCAGCAGCCCGTGCTCCTCCGACAGGTTCTTCACCACGACCTCCGGCCGGTCCAGCAGGACGCCATAGCCTGGCGCCAGCCCTTCCTCCTTCACCAGCGCCTTGGCTCCCGCGTCGATGACCACCTGGCCGGGCACGGCCGTGCTCACCACGGTGGCCAGGACCGAATAGGCACACTCCGTCCAATCACAGGCGCCGATGACCGCCGCGTTGCGGTCGTTCAGCGCGTTGAGGCCGGGGCGGATCTCCGTGAGGCCCTTCACCGTATGGGATTGCCAGAGGGTCGGCGTGGAGCCGCCGCTCACCACCTCCGGCGGCAATCCCGCGTGGCTCAAGGCACCCACGAACGTCGCCAGCGCTTCCGACTGGGCGTTCATCGCGGTGGGCAGCTCCGCCTGCGGGACGCGGATATGGCCCGCGTAGAACGTCACTCCACGAAACGCCACGCCGGGCGTGGACGCCGCCGCGCGAGCCAGGGCCACGGCCTCCTCCGGCGTGCGCAGCCCCACGCGGCGCATGCCCAGGTCCACCTCCACGAGCACGCCCACGGTGCGCCCCGCGTCCCGGGCCGCGCGCGCCAGGCCCTCCAGCACGTCATGGGAGTCGAGCGCCACGGTGAGCCGCACGCGCGGGGGGAGGGCCATCAGCCTCGCCAGCTTGCGTGCGCCCACGGGCGGGTATGCGAGCAGCACGTCGTCGGACACGGAGGCCATGACCTCGGCTTCCAGGAGGGTGGCCACCGTGACGCCGGTGGCTCCCGCCGCGACCTGCATCGCGCCCAGCTCCGCCGTCTTGTGCGTCTTCGTATGGGGACGCCAGCGCAGGCCGTGCTCACGGGCGTAGGTGGCGACGCGCTGGAGGTTCCACTCCACGCGGTCCAGGTCCACGATGGCGGCGGGCGTGTCGAGCGTGTCGAGGAAGGTCGAGGACATGCGGCGCATGCTGGCACCGCGCTCCTCGACCCGTCACCCGAATCCCGTTGGACGTGCGGCAGGCAACGCCACGCGCGCTACTGCTTCGCAGCGGGCTCGAAGGCCACCGTCGGGCGCTGCCAGCTCCAGCCGCCGGACTTCAGGGCCTCTGTCGCCTGCGCATCCAGCACGCGCAGCGCGGTGAGCACCTCCGCGGGCGGGCGGGGCGCTCCCGGGGCGCTCTCCACCTCGAAGCGCGGGGGAATGCTCGCGGCGTCGACGCCGCCCATCACCACGCGCACGCGGCAGTTCTGCGGTGACAGCTCCGTGTCGCCGGACCAGGACACGTCCTGGACGACGAGGTCCACCGCGCCCAGCACCTTCTGGCCGCGCAGCTTCTCCACCACCGCGTCCAGCGAGCCCTTCGCGCGGGCGTTCCGCTTCTTTCCAAGGCGGGTGAGCGTCCACCAGGCAAGGCCGCCCGCGACGATGGGCGAGAGGATGAAGTAGGGGATGAGCGGGCTCATGGGGCGGCAGGCTGCCACGAAATCCACAAGAAGAAACGCCCGTCCCCAGGGCCACGTGGCGCCGGAGACGGGCGTTGGGAGAAGCAGGACTACTTCGGCGCGGGCGCCTGGACCTTCTTCGTCGCGTTGGGCTTGTACGTCATGCCCAGCTCGTTGAAGACGAAGGAGTAGACGTCCACCTCCTCCTCGATGCGCGCGGACAGCGGCGTGCCCATGCCGTGGCCCGTCTCCGCGTTGGCGCGCAGCAGGATGGGCTTGGGGGACGCCGACGCCGACTGCATCCGCGCCACCATCTTGCGCGAGTGGAACGGATCCACGCGCGGGTCATTGGCTCCGGACGTGAAGAGCACCGACGGGTACTTCGTCCCGTCCTTCACCTGGTGCACCGGCGAGTAGTTGTATAGCGCCTTGAACTGCTCCGGGTCCTTCACGGAGCCGTACTCCGTCACGTTGAACTGGCCGTTGGGCGTCAGCTCCGTGCGCAGCATGTCGTAGATGCCCACGCGCGCCACCACCGCGCCGTACTGCTCCGGGTGCTGCGTCAGGGCCGCGCCCATCAGCAGGCCGCCGTTGCTGCCGCCCTGGATGGCCAGCTTCTTCGGCTGCGTGTACTTCTGGTCCGTGAGCAGCTTCGCGCACGCGTAGAAGTCGTCGAACACGTTCTGCTTCTTCGTGAGCGAGCCGCCCTTGTGCCACTCCTCGCCGAACTCGGAGCCGCCGCGCAGGTTGGCCACCGCGAACACGCCGCCCTGCTCCAGCCACATGCCCGTCAGCGGGCTGTAGCCCGGGTTGATGGACACGTTGAAGCCGCCGTAGCCGGTGAGCCACGTGGGGTTGTTGCCGTTCAGCTTCGTGCCCTTCTTCTTCAGGATGGTGAGCGGCACCTTGGTGCCGTCCTTCGACGTGGCCTCCGTGCGCACCACCTCCACGTCGCTCATGTCGATGGGCGCCGTGCGCGCCAGCGCCGTCTTCGCCACCTTGCCGTCCGCCGCCGTGAAGCGGAACCACGCGGCCGGCTGGGTGAAGCTGCCGTTGACGAAGAGCACGTCGTCCGCGCCCTGGCGCACGACGCCGCCCACCGCCGACACCGGCAGCGTGGGCACCAGCCCCAGCGCCTTCCCGGTCAGGTCCACCATGCGCAGCTGCGACGGGCCGCCCAGCTGCTCCAGCAGGTACAGGCGGCTCTTCGTCGGCACCACGGCCTGCACCGTCGCCTCACCCTCGGGGACGACCACGGTGGCCTTGTCCAGCGTGGGCGTGGCCAGCGGCAGGCGCAGCACCTTGCCCTTGGGAGCGTCCTTGCGGCTGAGCAGGTACGCCGCGCCGTCGCTGCCGAAGCGCGCCGCCACCACCTTGTCCGCGTACTTCGCCACCTGCGTCCACGCGCCCTTGGGGCCGTGCAGGTACAGGTCGTACTCGCCGCCGTCGCCGTTGGCCACGCGCGCGAAGGTGTACTGGCCGTCGTCGCTGGACTCCAGGTCCGTCATCGCGATGCGCGGGAAGTCCTTGCCCAGCGCGTACGTGTCCTTCTCCGTGGGCGTGCCCAGCGCGTGGAAGTACACCTGCTGGTACACCTCGCGGTCCACGGGCGGGCGCTCCTCGCCGCGCGGGTAGCGCGTGTAGAAGAAGCCCGTGCCCTGCGCGTTCCACGCGAGGCTGCCGCCCGCCGTGCCGCCGTTGACGCGGGGCACCAGCTCGTTGGGCATCGCCTTCGCCGTGGCCACGTCCCACACGGACACGTCGCCGCTCTCCGTGCCGCCCTTGGACATGGAGACCGCGACCTTCTTGCCGTCGTGCGACAGCTGGAACCAGTCGATGGTCGTCTTGCCGGAGGTGTCCACCTGCGTGGGGTCCACCAGCACGCGCTCCTTCGACGTGTCGTCCAGCGAGCCCACCACGATGAGCGTGGGCTGCTGCTTGGGCGGCTGGAACTTCAGCCCCAGGAGCGTGCCGCCCTGCTCATCCAGGCCGCCGTACGAGGGCGACTTCCAGGACAGCAGCTCGGAGATGCGCTGGCGCAGCGGCTCGCGGCCCGGGAGCTTGTCCAGGTACGCGCGCGTGTACGCGTTCTGCGAGTCGGTCCACTGCTGGACCTTGGGGTCGGTGGCGGACTCCATCCACTGGTACGGATCCGCGACGGTGGTGCCGTGGTAGGTGGTCTCCACGGGCTGCTTCTCCGCGGCGGCCGGCTTCGCGGGCGCCTTGCCGGCGGCCCCCGCCACCAGCGGCACGAGCAGCGCGGCGGTCGTCACTGCGATTCTCGACTTCATGGTTCACCTCGCATGCGGGTGGACCCCTGCGGGACGCTCATCGCAGGGGCAGCTCCACCAGGGCGGTGGAGAAGGTGTCGAAGGTCTCGTTGGCGTTGGGCTTCGTGCCCTCGTCCATGTTGCCGAGCATCAGCGCGAAGACGACGCGCGGGTGCTCCGTGTCGTTGGGGCGCTCGGCCACGCCCACGAAGCACTTCTGGCCCGTGAGCGTCCCCGTCTTCGCGCGGATCCGGCCCGCGGTGGACGGCTTCGTCTTGCGGCCCGCCAGCGTCCCGTCCACGCCCAGCACCGGCAGGCTGTCCACCAGCGCGGCGCCGTAGGGCTCCTGGAGGCTGGTGAGCAGCACCCGCGCCATGCCCCGGGGCGTGGCCAGGTTGTAGCGGGACAGGCCGCTGCCATCCACGGGGCGCAGGTCCTTGGTGGGCACGCCCCGGCGCGTCAGCTCCGCGACCAGGGCCGTGCGCAGCGCGGCGTAGCCCTCGTTGCCGGTGCGCTCGCGCGCGAAGCGCATGCCCAGCCGCTCCGCGTACAGGTTGAGGCTCTCCTTGTTCGTCGCGCGCACCAGCTCCGACAGGGGCGGGCTGATCAGCTCCACCAGCGGCACCGGCACCGGCGGCATGGGCGAGGTGGGGGCCTCCAGCGACATGGGCAGCCGCGTCACGCCGTGGCGCGCCAGCGCGTCGTCCACGCACGCGGCGAAGAGGGCCTCCGGCGCGTCCACGGACAGCTTCACCGCGGCGGACTGGGGGCACGGCCCACCGGACGGCGAGCGCCACGTGCAGCGCACGCCGCCACCGCCGCGCACGCAGGCCAGGTTCGCGCGCTCCGCGTTGACGTCCACGTTCACCACCGCGGACAGCGTGGCGAAGGTGGGGGTCCACTGGATGGAGGGCGCGTCCGCGCAGGTGGCGCCGGGGGCGCGCGCGAGCGCCAGGTCCACCACGTTCTCGCGGAAGACGAAGGGCGTGGGCGCCGCGCTGTAGGCATACGCCGCGTCGTCCCAGGCCCAGCCGGGGCCCATGCCGCCGTCCAGGCCGTCCGTGCCGGCGATGCGCACGTTGCCGCGCCACTGGTGGATGCCGCGCGCCTGGAAGGCCTCCGCGATGCGGTCGCACGCGAGCGCCGTCTCCGGGAAGCGCCACGAGCCCAGCGACGGGTCGCCGGACGCCTGCGCCACCACGTCGCCCAGGAACAGGCCTCCCGTCTGCGAGCCCTCCAGGGACACCGGCGTCACGAAGCGGAAGTCCGCCCCCAGCGCGGACAGCGCGGCGGAGGTGGACACCACCTTCATGGTGGACGCGGGCAACAGCCGCACGTTCTCCCGGTGGGTGAAGAGGGGCTCCCCGGTGCGCGCATCCACCACATACGCGCCCGCGAGCGCGCCGTCCGCCTCCAGGGTCTCCAGCAGGGCGTCCGTCACCCCGGTCAGGGTGTCGTTCGCGCCGCCCGGCGTGGCGGGCGCGTGGGTGCAGGCGGACAGGAGGAGGGCAACGCAGGCGGGATGGAGGGCGCGGCGCATGGCGGCGGCCACCGTATGTCGCGTGCCTGGGAGTGTCATGGTTTCCCGCCAGCGGGGTGGGGCGGAGGCGTGCACGGTTGGACGGCGGTCGGGCAAACGGTTTCGCGCGCGGGCTATTCCCGGGCCGTGGCGTCCAGCCACACCGAGTGCCTTGACGCGGCGTCACAGGCCCCCCATCCTGCCGCGCCCCATGCCTGTCCTACGTGGTGCCGTGACCTTTTCGCGCTTCCGGACCGAGCCGGCCAAGGATGCGCCGTCCGACGTCAAGCGCTGGTTGACCAAGGGACTCAAGTCCCATGCCTTCGAGCCCATCGACCGCCGCTCCGAGGAGGAGCGCGCCGCCGGGTTCGTGGAGCTGGAGAACCCGGAGTCCTCCGAGTTCGCCACCGGAAACCTCTTCTATGGCGAGTACGCCCTGTTCGCCTTCCGCATCGACACGCTGAAGGTGCCCGGGTCGATGATGAAGTCGGAGCTGGACAAGTGGTCCGCCGCCTTCGGCAAGGAGAACGGCCGGCCGCCCGCGCGCGCGGAGAAGAACAAGCAGCGCGCGGAGCTCAAGCAGCTCTTGCGTCAGCGCGCCGTCCCGCGCACCAGCGTGCTGGACGTGACGTGGAACCTGAAGACGCAGACGGTGCAGGTCTGGGCCGCGTCGCGCAAGACGGTGGATGAGATCTGCGTGGCGCTGGAAGGCGCCCTGGCGGTGAAGGTGATTGGCATCACGCCCGCGTCCATGGCGCAGCGCGCGGGCATCGACGAGAAGGCCCTGGGCCCCACGGCGGAGCTCATTGGCATGGACCTGCCGGCGACGGCTTCGGTGGAGGACGCCCATGGCGAGGCGTGAGCAGGCGAGGGAAGAGGCGGCGTTCGCGCGGGGCGATGTCGGCGTGGACGGCGTCGCCACCGAGGAGGAGAAGGACGAAGCCGAGGTCGAAAAGGGCAAGGCGCGCGAACAGCTGCTGCGCGGCCGGGCCTACCTGGGCCGCGAGTTCATGACGTGGCTGCTGTGGCGCTCGGAGTCGGGCGACCCGCTGGTCGAGCACGACGGCGCGGGCGTCGTCGTCCTCTTCCTGGGCAAGGTGGTGCTGCGCGGCGTGGCGGGCGACGTGACGGAGATGAGCGCCAAGGGCACGCTGGCGCCGTACTCGGAGAACGTGCGCCACTCGCTGGACCGGGGCCTGCTGGTGTCCCAGGCACGGCTGCGCGTGTCGCACGGTGAGCGCGAGTACGAAGTCACGCTCGATTCCGAGTTCCTGGACATCCGCGCCGCCAAGCTGCCCGCGCTGATGACGGAGGAAGAGGATGATCAGCTCTCCGAGCGTCTGGAGCTGACCGAGCAGCTCTCCGCGCTGATCGACGCGCTGGTGCAGGACTTCCTGGCCGTGCGTGCCGGCCGCGCCTGGAGCAAGCAGGTGGTGCCCGCGATGAAGGCCTGGATGAAGGGCGAGGAGAAGGGGAGCGACGTGCTCTCCAAGGCCGCCCGCGCCCGGGGCCGCGACGCCCGCGCTGCTCGCGGCTGACGGCCGGGCAAGAGCCTCCGGGTCGTTGGACTCGGAGGCTCTTGGGTTTCGCGCTACGGGTTGATGCAACGCCAGACGCCGCAGGAGCCCTCGCCCTGGCCACAGTCATTCTGGGTGTAGCAAGGCTTGCAGCTGGCCGAGCAGATCATCCGGACGGCTTGCGTGTCGGTCGTCTCCGGCGCCGGGCCGGGAACCATGGCCAGGGCCGAGCCCGCCATGGCGCCGATGATCAGGGCAAGTCCGGGAAGGACCCGCTTCAGTCGCGACGTGTTCATGCTTCCTCCGGGGGGAATGGGCCGGAGCATCCGGGCCCACACTGCGAGGGCATTCGAACAGACGCGGAGAGGTGATCCAAGTTCGCCGGTGCTCCAGCCTGGCGCACTGTCCGGACCGGAATGGAGCGGGCGGCCGCGCCAGTCCGGAGCAGGGAAAAGCCATCCCAGGGCGGAGGAGAGAGGCACGCGGCTCGCAATGGCTCACGGGCAATCCCTCCCGACCGAGCAGGTGTCCCGTGCCGTCCGCCCCCAGCACCGAAGCCATCCAGCGCATCTCCCTGAAGAACCGCGAGTACGCCTACATCGAGGACGCCAACCGCGGCGTCGTGCTCATGGAAGTTGGCCCGCGCGTGCTGACGCTGGAGGCGCACCTGACGCTCGTCGCGAAGGAGCGCATGGTGGAGGTGGGCGCTGGCAGTTGGTGCGTGGTGCGCAACCCCGTGGTGCGCGTGGACGGCCAGGTGGCGCTGGACGACTTCGGCCAGGCCCGCGTCGCGGTCGGCGACCGAGAAGTCCGCGTGGGCCCGAAGGTCTTCCCGCTGTACCCCGGCGAGGAGCTGGAGGGCGACATCGTCCCGGAGTACGTCCTGGGCGTGTCCGAGGCGCTGCGGCTGCGCGCGCTCACCGCCTTCATGGACACCAGCGTCGCGGACGCGCCCCGCCGCCGCGAGGCCGGTGACGAGTGGCTGGTGCGCGGCCCCGGCCGCTACGTGCCGGGCGAGGCCGTCACCGTCGTGTCGCTGGAGAAGGCCCGCGTCCTCAAGGAGACCGAGTACTGCGTCATCCTCAACCCCGTGGACCGCGCCACCGGCCGCGTGCAGGAGGGTCGCCGCAAGGTCGTCTCCGGTCCGGACGTCTTCTTCCTGGAGCCCGGTGAAGCGCTGGAAGGGGACGTGCGCCGCAAGCACGTCCTGTCGGAGCTCCAGGGCCTGAAGCTCCAGGCGCTGGACGACCTCTCCGAGAACGAAGGCGGCGAGCCGCGCGCTCGCAAGGCCGGTGACACATGGATCGTCCGGGGGCCGCGCACCTACGTGCCCAGCGAGAAGGTCCTCATCCACCGTGAAATCTCCGCGCTGTCGCTGGGACAGGGGGAAGGTCTGTACGTGCGCGACCTGCGCTCGGGCAAGGTGTCGCTCGTCCAGGGGCCGTGTCAGTTCATGCCGGAGGCGCACCAGGAGCTGCACGAGAAGCGGCTGTCTCCAGACGCGGAGGCGCTGCTGGGCCTGGCTCCGCCGTTGCCCCCTCCGGTGGAGCTGAAGGACGCCCGCGCGCCGCGTCCCTCGACTCCGGCGGAGAAGGGGGACCGCACGCGCGCCATCGTGCTGCGCATCGAGGACAACACGGCGGTCCTCATCAACGACTTCGAGACCAACCACGCGCGCGTGGAGTTCGGCCCCGCGAAGGTGATGCTGCGCCCGTACGAGGACGTCACCGTGCTGGACCTGTCCGGCAGCACGCCCAAGCGCCCGCGCCAGCTCAAGGTGCTGATGCTGCGGCTGGGGCCGGACTTCGCCACGGACCTGTTCGAGGTGGCTACGCGCGACCACGCACGGCTGCGCATCAAGCTCTCCTACAAGTGGCAGTTCGACGTGCAGGGCGATCCGGAGAAGGACAAGGCCATCTTCCGGGTGAACGACTTCATCGGGTACGTGTGTGAGAACCTCGCGTCGCGCATCCGCCAGGTCGCCGCGGAGAACGAGTTCGAGACCTTCCACAAGAACGCCAGCGTGCTCATCCGCCGCGCCATTTTCGGCATGGACGACGCGGGCCGCGCGCGCAAGGACCGCCTCTTCTCCGAGAACCAGCTGCGCATCATCGACATCGACATCAAGGACATCGCCCCCGTCGACGAGAAGACGGCCCTGAAGCTGCGCGAGGCCATCGACACCAACATCCAGATCCAACTGGACGCCTCGCGCCAGGAGGCCCAGGCCGCCGCGGAGCTCAAGCGCATCCGCAGCGAGGAGGAGAAGCAGCTCGCGGACATCGCCAGCCACCGCAAGTCAGAGGCCGAGCGCCAATCCCTCATCGAACTGCAGAACCGCAACCACCAGTTGGAGACGCTCAGCCGCGCCAAGGTGGAGGCGGAGGCACAACTGGAGCGCGCCCGCGTGGAGAGCGAAGAGGCCCTGGCCCGCGCCGAGTCCGACGCTCGCGCCTCCCGCATCCGCGCCGAGGCGGAGGCCGAGCGTGAACGGCTCACCACCCAGGTGACGCTGGAGCGCCAGCAGCGCCTCAACGACCTGGAGGTGGAGCGCCAGTCCCGGCTCGCGGAGGTGGAGGCCTCGCAGTTCCGCCAGCGCGTGGAGTCCCTGGGAGGAGGGGAGAACTTCGTGAAGGCCGTGGCCGCGCAGGCGCAGGCCGCCGTCGTCGGGGGCCTGGACAAGGTCGTCTTCCTCCCCAGCGGCTCCAACCTGAACCTCTTCGACGCCATGCAGGGCCTGCTCGGCCCCGGAGGCCAGCCGCGCCTGTCCGCCCACAACGCGCCGAAGCCGCCCGGAGACTCCACCCCCTGACGCCGGAGCGACGACAGGTCAGCGCTCGTACTCGTCGCAGCCCGTCTCCTGCTTGGACGGGAACGCGGACTTCTTCTCCTGGCGCACGTAGTCGTGGCTCTGGGAGAAGAGGTCCGGGCTGGTCACGGTCACGGTGCCCTTCGCGGCGTCGGCCGTCTTCCACTGGAGCGCCTCCGGCTTGCCGTCGGAGGACGTGAGCCCCAGCACCCAGGCCCCGGCGCCCTTTCCCGGCTCCACGGACGTCACCTTCAGCGTCGTGGCCTCCTGGCCCAGTTGCACTTCCACCTCGCCCGTCGCGGGCTTGACGGTGAAGCTGCGCGTCGCGGCGGAACAGGGCTTGAGGACGACGAAGCCCTTGCCCTGGCGCGTCAGCTCCACCCACGTCCCCGCGAAGGGCTGGAGCTTGTCCGAGGCCACCGGCGCCTTGGCGGTCGTGGGCGCTGAGTCCGCGGCGCAGTCCAGGTCCTCGCGCTTGATCAACCCCGCGGTGGCCTTCTGCGGCCCCTGGAAGCGCGCGGCGAGGAAGTCCGGCTCCAGCGGGTCGACGTACGCTTCCACCGCGTCGCCGGACACCACGAACGCCTTGCGCGCGCTGTTGGCCGCGTCCGACGCGTGGAAGCCCGCCTTGGACGCCTTCACCTTGCAGATGCCGAGCGGCTTGGACGTGCTCCGCGCGAACGAGTCCTTGCCCGGGTAGCCCGCACCGCAACACTGAGGCGTCGGGCCGGACTCCAGCACGAACTGCTTGGGATTGACGCGCAGCGTCCAGGGCGTCGGATCATCCGTCTGGCTCAGGGTCCAGGCCGTGGCCGTCTTCTTCTGGACGACCCAGGCGCAATCACAGGTGCCCGCGCTGCTGCCCTGCGGGAACGACCCCGAGAAGTGCACCAGCGTCTCGTTGCTGCCCTCGACGATGGCCAGCGTCCCGCTCTTGCTCGAATAGACCCCCGTGAGGCCATCAGCCCCCTGCTGGGCCAGGGCGTCCGGGACCGCGCCCATGACACATACGGCAAACAGCAACGCCATACTTTTGAAATCCGGTTGGATCCTGGACATCCGATTGGGCCTCCTGGGCGGGTTCTCTAGTCTCGGCGGATTGATCTGTCGAAACTGAAGTCACTGGAATCACTGGTTTAGCGCGATTGTGACTGGGAATGCGAAACTGAGCGGATTGCCTTTCGATAATCACCGCATTCCAAGCACGTCCGCGCGCCTGTGTTCGCGGCCTGACATGAGGGGCTCCCCATGACCGTCTCCAACATCAAGGTTCGTTCGGGCGACACGCTCTCCGGGCTCGCGAAGCGCTACGACACCACCGTCGACGCGCTGGCCAAGGCGAACAACATCAAGGATCCGAACAAGATCCTCGCGGGCCAGACGCTCAAGGTGCGGGGGGACGGCTTCGAGTCGAAGGGCACGAAGTCGAGCTCGGGCACCAAGACGTCGGGCGACAGCTTCACGCAGTCCACCAACGGCACGCAGAAGACGACCCCCTCCCCCGAGGGCGGCACCAGCACCCAGGCGGGCGGAGAGCTGGGCTCGCTGAGCCGCAAGTACGAGGCGCGCGGCCCCGGCACCGTGTCCACGGGCAAGGGTGACAAGGGCGGCGTGTCCTACGGCTCCTACCAGTTCGCGTCCGCGAACGGCTCCGCGCAGTCCTTCGTCAACTCGCTGAAGAAGTCGAACCCGGACTACTACCAGGCGCTGTCGGGCAGCAAGCCGGGCTCCGCGGAGTTCTCCGCCAAGTGGAAGCAGTTGGCGGCGAAGGACCCGAAGGGCTTCGACAAGGCGCAGCACGACTACATCAAGGCCACGCACTACGATCCGGGCGCCGCCAACATCAAGAAGGCGACGGGCATCGACCTGGACAAGCGCTCCGCGGCGCTGCGTGACGTGGCCTGGTCCACCTCCGTGCAGCACGGCCCGGGCGCGGCGGACGACATCTTCAAGAAGGCGCTGGCCGGCCGCGACCCCGCGAAGGTGAGCGACGAGCAGCTCATCAAGGACATCTACGCCGAGCGCGGCCGTACGAACGCCAGCGGCACCCTGGTGCACTTCTCCGGCAACTCCAAGGACGTGCAGAAGGGCGTGGCGAACCGCTTCAAGTCGGAGGTGAAGGACGCGCTCGCCATGCTCAAGAACGAGCAGGCGGGCGGCACGACGAAGCCGTCCAACACCAACACGGGCGTGGTGCCCCCGTCCGTGAGCAACGGCTCCAAGCCGGGCACGACGCAGGGGACGAACACCTCCAAGCCCACCACGGAGGCGGACCGCACGGACACGCAGCAGGTGGCCCCGTCCAAGTCGGGCCCGGCGGTGCACGTGAAGGTGCCGTACTACAGCCAGTTCGAGGGCGGCCACGGCTACACCCCCAGCGACACGGCGTGCTTCAAGGCCGCGGTGGCGATGGCGGGCGCGAAGGGCGCGAACGTGCTGGGCCCCGACCGCCGCATCCAGGTGGGCAAGAGCGAGAACGGCGTCGGCGCGCTCAACGTGGACTCGAAGAAGGCCGCCGAGGGCCGCAAGTACATCGACCAGCAGCTGAACGCCGGCAAGCCGGTGGTCGTGGGCGTGAGCCACAAGGACTCGAACTACAACGTGGATGGCCTCACGGACCACTTCGTGACCATCACGGGCCGCGGCGTCGACGAGAAGGGCCGCACCTACTACACGTTCCACGACCCGGGCACGACCAACGCCAGCAAGGGCAAGGACACGAACCCGAACAACCGCTTCTACGTGGATGACAAGACCGGGAACATGTACCGCCCCGGCAAGGCCGCGAACGGCTACGTGACGGACCGCCACTACGACGTCGCGATGGTGCGCATCAACGGCTAGTCCCGGCGAAGAGATACCCCCCAGGAAGTGATTCGGCCCGGCGACCTCGTGAGGAGGTCGACCGGGCCGTTTCACGTCATCCGTCTGTCATTGAAGCCAGGCGGTCTACGCGTGCGCCGTGTCTCGGCGCGGGGGCACCTCGCCGCGCAGCTCCGCCACCTCGGCGCGCAGCAGCCAGTCCGTCGGGAAGTCCGAGGACGCGCGGGCGATCTGCTCCAGCCGCTCGGGGGCCAGCTGCCCCGTCTCGCGGATGCGGCGCACCTCCGTGTAGAGGGCCGCCAGCGACGGGTGCAGGGCCTGCGCCTTGCGCTCGCGCGCCTGGGCCTCGCCGTCGCCCGCGGTGAAGGCGTCCATCTCGCCGAACCACTCGTCCCAGGTGCCCGGGTCGGCGGGGCCACCCGCCACGGACGGCAGCCGCTCCGTCAGGTACAGGCGCGCCATGGACGGCAGCGTCAGCTCGCGCCCCGCCAGCGTGCCGCTCAGGGCAATCACCTCGCCGCCGCCCACCGCGAAGCCCTCCAGCACCAGGCCGCTGTCGAGCGCGAGTCTAAAGCTCCCGCGCTCCGGCAGGGTGCCCTGGCCAAATGCGACCAGCGCCGCGCCGCTGAACGGCTTGTCCAGGGCGTGCCCGTTCTGGGACGTGAGGATGGGGCCCTCCAGCCGGGCCAGCGCGGTGGACAGGCCGGGGGCCACGTCCTTCGGGGCCGGCAGCAGCTCCACGACCTTGCCCGTCACCTCGCGGCCGTCCGCGAGCACCAGGTGGTTGACCGTGCGGGCGCGCAGCGCCTCGTTGAGGCCAAAGTCGCCGCCGCGCTTCCACGCGAGCGTGGACTCGAACTCCGCCAGCACTTCGAAGAGGTGCTCGAAGTCGCGCGCCACGAAGAGCTGCGGCTGCATGCGGGTGATGTCGTAGTCCGTGTCCGCGCACGCCACGCCCAGCGGCAGCTTGTGCACCGCGGACGTCAGGCAGTGCTTCGCCTCGCCGATGCTGGACAGCAGGCCCGCGCCGTAGATGCGCGGGTGCTTCAGGTCGCCAATCAGCCCGTACTCCGCCGTCCACCAGTACAGGCGGCTCGCGCGGGTGCTCTCGCTGATGTAGCGGTGGCTGGCGTTGGCGGCCTCCAGGCGGGCCTGGGCGTGGGCAATCTCCTCCTCGGTGGCGGTCGGGTCCTCCTTCACCACGGAGAGGTTGCGGATGGCCTCGAAGACGGCCTGGTCCTCCACGCTGGCAATGGCCTTGAAGCCCACCAGCCCCACGGACTTGAGGTACTGGGCATACCGCGCGTTCGCGATGATGGGCGCGTGCCCCGCGCTCTCATGGACGATGTCCGGCGCGGGCGTGTACTGGATGTGCTCGTGCGTGCGGATGTCCGCCGCGATGGCCAGCACGCCCAGCGCCTGCAGCTCCGTGAAGACCGCCGGCGGGATGAAGCCGCGCACCGCCACGCAGGACCAGCCCAGCTTGGACAGCTTCTCGTTCATCTCGTCCAGGCTGGGGATGGCCTCCGCGCCAATGCCCGTCGCTTCCAGGCCCTCCAGGTAGACGGGGTGCGCCTTGTCGCTCAGGTGCTCGCGCAGCTGCCCCAGGATGTGCCGCCACACCGCCTGGTCGCGCGGCGTGTAGGCCGCGTAGTCCTGGGCCACGACGTAGCGGCGCAGGTGCGCGGGAAGGCGGGCAATGGTCCGTTCCGTGGGGGTCATCGGGGCGGCTCCTTCAAGAGAAACAGGACTCCTGAAGAATACGCATCGCACTGGAAGACGGAAATCCGGCAGAAATCGACGTCTTCGTCGGATTATCGTCGCTTGTTCAGCCGACGACGCAGCCCGTCAAGGATGCTCTGGCCGCCGGGGCTGAGGCCGCCGGAGGGCCACAGGGCCACCACTTCCACGACCTGGGGCTCCTGTTCGCGCAGGGGCCAGACGTGGAGGTCGGGCGGGAAGGGCTGGGTGGGGCGCACGTCGGGGGCGATGGTGCAGGCCTTGTAGGCGCGCAGCAGCTCATAGAGGTGGAGGAAGCTCTCCACGCGGCCGACCTCCGTGACGGAGACGCCGTGGGCGGCGAAGCGTGCGCTGTTGGCGCCGCCGTAGGGGTCGTCCCGCAGCCAGTCCACGAAGCGCTGGCCGTCGAGGTCCTTCACGTCCAGGGAGCGGCGGGACGCGTGCGCCTTCGCGAGCGCGGAGTCAGGGCCGGCGATGACGACGAAGGACATGCGCAGCAGGGACTCGGTGTCCACGCCCTCATGCGGGGGCAGGGGGGTGAAGTCGAGCACCAGGTCCTGCTGCCGCGTCTGCACCTGCCGCATGAGCTCATGCGAGCCGCCGAAGCCCACCACCAGCTTGAGGTCGGTGGCGGCGGCGTCATGCGCGATGCCGCCCAGCAGCGACATGGAGAGGGTGGGGTTGAGGCCCAGGCGCAGGGTGGGCTCCACGCGGGCCAGGTCCATCAGCCGCTTCACGTCCAGTTGGTGCAGCGGCGTCTGGGTGCCCGCGTAGAGGCGCTCGCCGCGCGCGGACAACTGGAGGCGCCGGCCCGGCCCCCGCTCCAGCAGGGCGGCGCCATCCGCGAGCACTTCCTCCAGGGCGCGGATGTGCTCGCTCACGACGGAGCGAGCGACGCCCAGGTGCTCCGCGGCGGCGTCGATGCTGCCGGCCTCCACGGCGGCGGTGAAGGACTCGAGCCAGACCAGGTGTCGCTGGAGCTTGCGCGGGGGCATGGGGCCTTCAGGCCGGACGTCCTTAGAGGAAGAAGTCGGGCAGCAGCTCCGCGCCGGGCACGGACTGGTACTTGTCGAAGTTGGTGACGCCCGCGGCGCGCAGCACCTCGTCGTCGATGCAGAAGTTGCCGGTGAAGGAGCGGCTGGGCTTGGTGAGGATGGCGTACGCGGCGTCCGCCATGATCTCCGGGGTGCGGCTGCCCTTGATGGTGTCGTCACCGCCCAGCAGGTTCTGCACGGCGGCGGTGGCGATGACGGTGCGGGGCCACAGCGTGTTGACGGCGATGCCGTCGTCCTTGAGTTCCTCGGCCATGCCCAGGGCGCACAGGCTCATGCCGTACTTCGCAATGGTGTAGGCCACGTGGGGGCCGAACCAGCGCGGCTCCATGTTGAGCGGCGGCGAGTTGTTGAGGATGTGGGGGTTGGAGGACTTCTTGAGGTACGGGATGCACGCCTGCGAGCACGCGAAGGTGCCGCGCGTGTTGATGCCGTGCATGAGGTCGAAGCGCTTGAGCGGCGTCTCCAGCGTGCCGGTGAGGCTGATGGCGCTGGCGTTGTTCACCAGGATGTCGATGCCGCCGAAGGTCTCCACGGCCTTGGCGACGGCGGCGTGGATCTGCGCCTCGTCGCGGATGTCCACCACGCAGGGGAGGGCCTTGCCACCGGCCTCTTCAATCTCCTTCGCCGCCGAGTAGATGGTCCCGGGCAGCTTGGGGTGCGGGTCGGTCGTCTTCGCCGCGATGACGATGTTGGCGCCGTCACGGGCGGCGCGCAGCGCGATGGCCTTGCCGATGCCGCGGCTGGCGCCGGTGATGAAGAGGGTCTTGCCTTGGAGGTTGGACATGGGGCGCATCCTTGCCCAGTCCACCGCCGCGTGCATCTGGAAGACACGCGGGACGCGGGGACCCGTGAGAGCCCCCGGCCCCGACTGTCGGTTACTGCGTAAGGAGGCAGGCCTGGGCTGCAACGAAACGAGTTTTCCCTCGGCTTGTCGCTGAAACGGGGGGAGCTGGGACCGTCGCGGTTCCCGGGACAGCGCGCCCGTTACATTCGATTCAGCGCTGCCTCGAGTTCCTTGCAACGCGCGAGCGCCTGCTCCAGGTGCATCTCCACATCCATCCGTGGAAGCGACATGCCGCGACGTGCACCGAGCAGATACTCGTTCGCCGCCGTGACGTGCCGTGAAATCGCGGCTAGAAGGCCCTGGATCTGGGGCGTCAGCCGCGCCGAGGCAAGGCGAGGTTTCAGCGCTTCGAGACGAACTGCGACGTCGCGCAGAAGGCTCTCGTGTCGTGGACTTCCCAGGGGCATGGAGGTTGGGTTCCGGCTTTCCGCCATCAGGGCACACAGTACCTCACGCGGCATCCCCCTGGTCTAGGCTGCGCCCCCATGCGACTGATCCCACTCCTTGTCCTGGTGGTGTTGACCGTCCGCTGTGCGCACGCGCCGGAGGCCGCCCCGCCGGCTCCCGCGCCGTCCGCCGCCGTGTCGTGGCCGGAGGCCCTGCCTCCCGCGCTGCGGCTGCCGGACACCGTGCGGCCCGTGCACTACGCGCTGGACCTGAAGCTCGTGCCATCGGAGGACACGTATCCCGGCAGCGTCACCATCGACGTGGAGGTCCGTGAGCCGGTGCGACAGGTGTGGCTGCACGCGCAGGACGTGGACGTCACCCGGGCGCGCGTCACCGTGAATGGCCGCACGTTCGACGCGAAGCCCGTCACCGCGAACGAGGGACGTCTGGGATTGCTGCTGCCGGAGGAACTGCCCGTCGGCAAGGCACAGCTCCTGCTGGACTTCACCGGCAAGGTGGACCGCGAGCGCAGCCAGGGCCTCTATGGCGTCACCGAGGGTGGTGAGCCCTACCTCTACACGTTCTTCGAGCCCATCGACGCGCGCCGTGCCTTCCCGTGCTTCGATGAGCCGACCTTCAAGGTGCCGTGGCGCCTGCGCTTCACCGTGAAGGCCGGACACGTGGCGCTGGCCAACCATCCCGTCGTGTCGCGCGAACCGCTGGCGGACGGGCTGGAGCGCGTCACGTTCGCGGAGAGCAAGCCGATGCCCAGCTACCTCGTGGCCTTCATGGTGGGGCCGTTCGACGTGGTGGAGGCGGGCACCGTGGGCCGCACGAACGTGCCGCTGCGCTTCATCGTCCCGAAGGGCCGGGGCGCGGAGACGCGCTACGCCGCGAGCATCACGCCTCGCATCGTGAAGGGCCTGGAGGACTTCTTCGACCAGCCGTATCCGTACGAGAAGCTGGATGTGGCCGTGGTGCCCCGGTACTGGGGCACCATGGAGCACCCGGGCATCGTCGCGCTCGGGCAGCCGCTCACGCTCATCCGGCCCGAAGAGGAGACGCTGGTCCGCCGCAAGTCCTACGCGGTCATCGCCAACCATGAGCTGGGCCACTACTGGTTCGGCGACGTCGTCACCTGCTTGTGGTGGAACGACATCTGGCTGAATGAGTCCTTCACCGCGTGGCTGGACCGGCAGACGGTGGACCGGCTGGAGCCGTCCTGGGACTACCAGCAGGAGCGCGCCATGTCCGCGACGCGGTCCGCGCTGGAGTCGGATGCGCTGGAGGCCGCGCTGCCCGTGCGCAAGCCGGTGGAGAGCAATGACGACATCGTGGGCTCGTTCGACAACGGGACCACGTATGACAAGGGCTCGTCCGTCATCGCCATGTACGAGGCCTGGCTGGGGCCGGAGCGCTTCCGCGACGTGATCCGGGGCTACATCCGCAAGCACGCCTGGAAGGTCGCGACGATGGAGGACTTCCTCGCGGACCTGTCCCAGGCGGCGGGGCCGGAGGTGGCGCGGTCCTTCGGCGGGTTCATCGTGCAGAAGGGGGCGCCGCGCATCACCGCCCAGGTGTCGTGCCCGGCGGGCGGCGCGCCGGCGGTGAAGCTGTCACAGGAGCGCTACCTGCCCGTGGGGTCCAAGGCGGACGCGAAGCAGGAGTGGCAGGTGCCCGTGTGTCTGCGCGTAGGGACGGGGACGCAGTCGTCGCGGGTGTGCTCGATGTTGCAGGGGCCGTCGGCGGAGGTGGCGCTGCCCACGAAGCAGTGCCCGGCGTGGGTGCTGCTCAACGCGGGCGGCACGGGCTACTACCGCGGCGGTTACACGCGCGAGCAACTGACGAAGCTGCTCGCAACACCGGTCGCAGCCTTCACCCCGGCGGAGCAGGTGGCCCTCTGGGCGGACGTGGACGCGGCGGTGTCGCGCGGAGACCTGCCGCTGGGGGAGGCCTTGAAGGCGGTGCCGGCCTCGGCGAAGTCGGCGAACCGGCTCGTGGTGCAGAGCGGCGCCTCGCTGCTCGGGCAGGTGCGCGTGGATCAGCTCACGCAGGAGGAGCGCAAGCGCTTCCGCGCGTGGGTGGCGTCGCTCTACTCCGCACGCGCAAGGGCGATGGGCTGGGTGCCGAAGCCGGGCGAGGACGACTCGGTGAAGGAGTCGCGCTCGCTGTTCCTCCGGCTGGCCGGTGGGACCGGGGATGATCCGCAACTGGTGAAGGAAGCGCTGCCCCTGGTGCGCGCGTGGCTGGCGGATCGGAAGTCGGTGGATCCGGAGGCGTTTGGCAGCGCGCTGCCCCGGGCGGCGACGCATGGCGACGCGGCGCTGTTCGACGCGCTGCTGGAGGCGGCGAAGCAGGAGCAGGACCGCAGCGAGCGTTCCCGGCTGCTGTCGTCGCTGGCGTACTTCCGGAACCCGGACCTGCTGTGGCGGGCGCTGGGCGTCGTGGTCTCACCGGACTTCGATGTGCGCGATTCGCAGGTCATCCTCGGCATGGCGCTGATGTCGCCGGAGTCGCAGTCCCTGGCGTGGAACTTCTACCAGACGCACTTCGATGCACTGAGCCAGCGGCTGCGCTCGGATGAGCTGGGACGGCTGATTGGACAGACAGGGAACCTCTGCAACGAGATGGATCTGGCGCAGGTGGAGACGTTCCTCTCGCCCCGCGTGGGCAAGATTGAAGGCGGTCCGCGAGCACTCGCCCGGGCCCTGGAGTCCATCCGTCTGTGCATCAAGGCCCAGGAGGTCCAGGCCCCGAGCGTCAAGGCATTCCTCCGCACCCGGTGAGTCTGGGATACGGTGACCTGCACGGTCCACCCGGCCGAAACGACTCAAGGAGCTTCAGTCCGTGGCGAGCGAAGGGAAACAGCAGCCGGAGCAGACCTTCACCGAGGCCATTCTCGGCAAGGAAACCCTCTCCACGACCTGGATGAAGCGGTGGCTTCGGCTGCCTTTCAGTACGCGTGTCGTGGTGGCCACCGCCGGCTTCGCGGCCCTCCTGTTCCTCCCGTATCTGGGCGCGGTGGGGCTGTGGGACTGCTGGGAGACGCACTACGGCGAGGTGGCTCGGATGATGATCGAGCGCCGCGACTACGTGTATCCCTTCTGGGAAGGCGCCCACTTCTTCTCCAAGCCTCCGCTCACCATGTGGATGCAGGCGCTGGGCATGCAGGTGGTGGGCACCGTGCGCGGCAGCGGCGCGGTGGCCCTCTACACCGAGTGGGGCATGCGCATCCCCTTCGCCCTCCTCAGCATCACCGCGGTGGCGCTCCTCTCGCTCGCGGTGGCGCGCGTGGTGAGCCACCGCGCGGGCCTGGCCACGGGCTTCATCCTGGCCACCATGCCGCTGTACTTCCTGCTCACGCGGCAGACGGTGACGGACACGCCCTTCGTCACGACCTTCATCTGCGCCATGGCGTGCGCGCTCATCGGTCAGCTGGATGAGACGACGAAGCACCGCGCCGCGTGGTGGTACGGCTTCTACTTCTTCGCCGGCCTGGCCACGCTGGCCAAGGGCCTGCTCGGCGTGGGCCTGCCCGCCGTCATCCTGGTGCTGTACGCGGCGCTGGCCGTCATCCCCTGGGACGGCGGCAGCGTGGAGCGGCACCTGCGCTGGCTGTCGGACAAGGATTTCCGAAAGGACGTGCGCGAGGGTCGGCTGCCCATGCCCGTGCTGTGGGGGCAGATGTTCCGGATGCACCTGGGCACGGGCATCCTCGTGTTCCTCGCGGTGGCGGTGCCCTGGTACCTCACCCTGTCCCTCTTCAAGGAGGTGGACGATGAGGGCAAGCTCTTCTGGTACCGCTTCTTCATCCACGACCACCTGAACCGCCTCACGGCGGGCGTCTACACGACCACGCCGGGCGGCACCTTCATCTACTTCATCGAGCAGGGCGGCTTCGCCATCTTCCCCTGGGTGGCGCTGCTGCCCGGCGCCTTCGCCGTCGTGTCGCGGCTGCGCCTGCGCTCGGCGAGCAAGGCGGACCACCTGGCCCTCATCGCCGTGCTGTGGGTGGCCTTCGCGTTCTGGCTGCTGTCCTCCAGCGCCACGAAGTTCCACCACTACGTCTTCCCCGTGCTGCCGGGCCTGGCCATCCTGCTGGCCCTCTTCGCGGACCGGCTGTGGGAGGAGGGCATCTCCGCGCACGCGGTGAGCCTCATCTTCGGGCTCATGCTCTTCATCCTCGTGGGCAAGGACCTGGCGGAGAACCCGAAGAACTTCACCGACCTGTTTGTCTTCAACTACGACCGGCCGTATCCGCAGGACCTGGTAACGAAGCCCATCGCCTTCTTCGCCGCTCGCCCGCTGTGGGCGGGTGACCTGGTGACGCTGGTGCTGCTGGCCTTCGGCGTGTACCTCGCGTTCGACGCGTTCGCCTCCCGCGCGAAGGAGAAAGCTTCGCCGGGCGCGCGCGCGGTGGCACTGCTGTTGTTGTTGTCCGGTGCGGCCACGCTGGGCGCGGTGGCGTCGCGGGCGCAGGTGTCCGCGGAGGCGCTGCTGGGGCTGGCGTTCCTGGCGGTGGCCGGCTTCCTGGGCTGGCAGTCCTCTCGCCCGGGCGCGGAGGGTCGCTTGTCACTGCGGACGGTGGCGGGCCTCATCGCGGTGGTGGGCGTTGCGCTCGCGGTGAGGGGCTTCCGCCAGCCGGTGGCGGAGGACTCGCTGCTCAAGGCGCTGACCGAGCCCGTCAACATCAAAAGGACGCTGGGCTTCACCTTCGCGGTGGCCGGGGCGCTGGCGGTGGTGGCGGCCCTCAGGCGCGCGCGGGTGATGCTGTTCGGTACGTTCTGGGTGCTCGCCGCGGGCGTGGCCCTCTGGTTCAACTGGAGCCACTGGGTGGACCTGGCCCACCACTGGACGCAGCGTGACCTCTTCTGGCGCTACTACGAGCAGCGCAAGGCGGACGAGCCCATCGTCGCGTACATGATGAACTGGCGCGGTGAGACGTTCTACTCGCAGAACACGGTGGAGCAGTTCCGCGCCCGCGACGCCAGCACGCGAATGCGCAACCTGGCGGCGCGGCCGGGCCGGGTATGGGTGCTGGTGGAGCACAACCGGCTCAACCTGGTGCGCGACGCGGTGGGGCCGGACCACGTGGTGACGCCCGTGGACCGGGACATCAACAACAAGTTCGTGCTGTTGACCGTCGACTGAGCGGTATCACCGCGCACCGCAATGAGCGCCGGCATGCCCTGGGGCGCATCCGCTGCGGTGCGGTGTGCGCGGCCCCTTCGCGTCCCTGGGCAACGCGGGCGCGTCTTGTGCGGACGCGTTCCGGGTGTCTCGCGAGAGGGGTTCGTGGTGGACGCCGGGCTCCTGCGCGTGGCTCCTGAATTGCTACTGGCGTGAGGCGGGTCTCCACGCGCCAAGGGCCGGCGCTGCTCCCGTGGGCGAGGTGCGTCGATGCCGTTCTACAAGTGCTACGGCTGCATGAAGACCTTCATGTCCGAAGGGCGCGCCACGTCCTGTCGCTACTGCCAGAAGCTCCTCAACGAGGAGGTCAACCGGCAGCCCGGCCCACCGCGACTGGAGCGGCGTCACTCCGCCCCGGTGCTCGGAGCGCTGACCCAGGCGCAGCAGGTCGTGGCGATGGAGAAGAGCAAGCAGACGATGGTCTTCAAGCCCCGGTGTCCGCTGCTCAATTGCCGTTCGGATGACGTAACGCGGCAGGGAGCGGACGGCATCTTCAACACGAACGCATCCATGTATTCGTGCGACAGGTGCGATGCGTACTTCCTCTGGACCGCGGAGATCGGGTTCGAGCCCTCGTTTGCCTATACCGATGTGACGTACCGGCAGGGCCCGCTGAACATGTTGGCGTTTCGCGGACTCAACCTGCCCAGCCCGCTGACCTGCTTGAAGATCTTCAAGAAGGGCTTTCCCGTGCGGAAGAATGATGACGATGGCGGCAAGCCATGGACGATTCAGTACCGCACCAACTCGTATATCGGGATGACCCTGGACCAGGAGGCCTTTCCCAAGGTCGGCGACATCTTCCCGGAGTCCGCGCACTGCTTCTCGGCGCGGGTGACCGGGGCCACCATCTTCCCGAACGACACGGCCGTGACGAAGACCTACGTCTTCGTGTGCTTCCTCCGCGAGGGCTTCAACACGTACGAGCAGCAGCGTGCGGAGGTGGAGCTGCTGCGAAAGTACTACCCGCCCATCTTCGATTCACACGAGGACCAGGTCGCGTGGCCACTCGCGGCGCGGGAGGTGGCCTGTGAGGAGGTGGCCCCGGAGGATGTGCTGGCGTCGATTCGCTGTGACAAGGTCTGGAACACGGACCGCTGGCAGGACGGCGGCACCTACCGCTTCTATCTGCCGTCGTTGATGTTCAATCCCACGCTGGGACCCCAGGCGAAGGTCCGCATCACCCAGCTCCTCAAAGACAACCGCGAGGGAGTCATCCCGGCCACTCCCACGTAGCAGGCCGCGCCCCACGGCGCTCGCCTCCGCGCTAAACGACCGATCGTGATTCTCGAACGGTCTCAAGCTGCGCGTCGAGCGGAGGCGACGCGCAGCAAGGGGCTGGCGGACTTCTGGGTGTTCCGTGCGTCGAGGTAGGCGTCCACCTCGGTCATGAGCGCCTCCATCTTCTTGCAGCGATGGTTGCGGGTGACGTTGGCGTGCACGTCCCACCACACGCGCTCGATGCGGTTGCCCTCCGGGCAGTACGGCGGCAGGAAGTGCAGCACCAGCCGCTCACCCAGAGCCTCCAGCGCCTTCTGCGTCTTTTTGCTGGAGTGGGTGGCGGCATTGTCGAGGATGAAATGTAGGCGCTTCGCTCTGGGATAGGCGGCGTCCACGGCGCGCACCAGGTCGATGAAGAGCGCACTCGTCTTCTTCTCCCCCTGCACCCAAGTCATCCGGGCCGTGCTCGCATCCAGCGCCCCTGCCACGAAACGCTTCTGGTTGTTGCCGGGAGTGACGACCTCTCTGCGCTGTCCGGGCAACGTCCAGTCGGGGCCGATTTTCGGGTTGAGGTGCACGTCCATTTCATCCTCGAAAAGCACGGGCTCGTCGGGCCGGGCGAAGGCCGCACGGCATTTCAGCTGCCAGAGGCGCCGTCGACGTCGGCGCTCCGGCCAAGGGCAGCGCACCACGGGACGCGGACGCCTTCTGTGGGCTCCCACCGAGGCCAAGGCGCGTCCCATCGTCGCGGGCGAGACGCGTACCCGGCCTCGCCTCTGCACCTCACGCACCAGCAACTCGCGCGTCCACGTCGTGCGCCGCCAACCGGACTGCTGCGGCGTGCCTTCCAGCACCCGGCGCAGCGTCTGCCGAAATCGCTCGTCCACTTTGCGTGGCCCATTCTGAGCGCGCCTGTCCGAGAGGCCTTCTCGGCCTGACTTCTGGAAGCGCTGAACCGCGGACACCACCGTGGACGTGGCGCACAGCAACTGCCGCGCTGCTTGCGCCCGTGACTGACCACTGGCCACCTTCGCTACCGCCAGGCACCGCCGCAGGGTGAGCGGGCAGCCAGTCCTCTCTCCCCAGCGAATCAGCCGCCTGCGGTCAGGACATCGCAGGCGCAGCTGTTGCCTTCCCTGAGGCAGGGCTCGCTTCTTCATCCGGTTCTTGCGCACACAAGGCCGAACGGCGCGAGCTCCTGCCCCTTTCCTTCAGCTCCCAGCGCCTGCCTACCCTCCGAGCCGATCGGGATTCATGCGCGGTCGTTTAGAACGGGACCATGCATCTCCGAGCAGGCATCGCACTTCTTCTCTTCCTCTCTGCCTGCGCTACGTCCGCGCCGAGCCCAGCGGCTCGCGCGGCGCGGAATCCGAGGCACGCCAACCTCCAGCGCGCAGCGACGCTGCCGTGGTCGGACAGGGGGCGGTGCGTCGTTCGTGAGGCTTCCCAGCCTTGGCCCGTGCTGGTGGAGCGCTGCTACCCGGCCCTCGACCATGACCGGATCGAGTTCCACGACACGGAGGGAAGATGCGCGGTCGCCTCCGCTGACGCCGCCGCTGTGGGAGTCGGGTTCTGCGTGCTGGCGGCCCCTGAGATCGCCGTGGGAGCCGTGATCGTGCTTGGCGTGGTGGTGGTCGCCGCCGCCATCAAGGAAGAGCTGGATGCGTATGAGTTCCGCCACGCCTACCCCGAGGAAGCAGGGACCTCACGTGGAACGAAGGTGGCCTCCCGGGAAGCTGAAGCGCAACGCAGTCCCAGGCTGAAGCCCCAGCCAGCGGGGCAGAGCAGGCAGCCCCCGGTGCCGCCCGTGCCCGTGGGCCAGACGGGCCGCGCCAGTTGCGAGCCTGTTCCCGTGCCCCACGCAGGCGAAGACGACGCGCATAATGAGTGCGCCGACGAGTTCCCGCCCAACCGTTATCCCGGCATGGACGTGCTTGTGGACGGTGTACGCTTCGATGCGCTGCAAGTCGGCGTGCCCAAGCTGTGGGAGATCAAGACCCATCAGTTCGACACTTACAATGACTTTGTCCAGGAGCGAGAGATTGCAAAAGAAGTCAAGCAGCTGACGAAAGAAAGAAGAGCTGCGACGGCGTGTGGGTATGGCTTTGTTGTTGGGGTGAGCACTCAAGTGCATAAAGACGCGCTGCAGCAGGCGGACCAGTCTCTGAATGTTGTTGTCACAGGGTGTAAGCGATGACTGCGCGAAGAAAACTTGCTGTCATTGTCTATGCGCCTGCGCTCGTGGGAAAAGACCGACGCACTGCTGATTGCGTTCATGGAATGGAGAGGGCGCTGCCCGGCTTGCGCTTAGATTGGCGCCTCTCCAAAGGCGGGCGCCCCATTGCATTGCCGCAACGAGACGCTTGGCTCCTTGACAGCATTGAGGACGGCGGATTTCCCATCGTGTGCAATGGGGACCTGCGTTACCCCGTGACGGTCTGGGGCAGGGCAAGAGATGGGCTTTTCAGCGCAGGCGGTCAGGCCCAGTTTGAGGTGCACGCAAAAATGCCCCTGGACGAGCCTGTGATCGCGTCAGCGGCGGCTGTAATCGAGGGCCTGGCGGAAGGAGCGCGCGCGTCATGGGGACACGCGACGCCATACGACACCGCTGTGGACATCGCGTATCAGACTGCTCCCACTCTGGAAGGTCCACCGTCCCCGCGCCGAGGGCTTCCCGCACTGAAGCTCTTCGAGCACATCCGCTCGCCTGAGATTCCCTATTACCTTGGGTGGTTGAACTACTGGTCGGCCGCTGCCGCGCAGGCCATTGGATTCCCGGACCCGGCCCGGGATGCGGACCTGCTTTCGCGAGCGCGTCGCACGGAGTCGGGCGGATGGGTCGTGCAGCTCACCGACGCGCCGCTCGACCTGGACACCCCTGCCCACCTGGACGCGCTCCTGCGGGCCTACGAGCGGTTCCCTGCGATTGGCGGGCGCTCAGCCCCTTGAGTCAAAGACCGTAGGGATACAGGTTCATCTGATCCGCGATGAGCGGGCGGCAGAGCAGCAGGAGCTGTGTCTCGTCCAGGAACGAGGACTTCCGCGCCTTGAGGAAACAGGACGCGGGATCATCCGAGGGCTGGGCATACTGGCAGAGCTGGAGCGCTTGCGGCTCTGAGAGGAACCCTTCCTCCTGGACTCGCTGGAAACACTTCGCCGGGGCGTCCGAACGGGCTCCCTGGCAGAGCTGGGCCGCGTTGGTTTCGCTCAACACGCCGGCCTCTCGTGCCGCTTCGAAGCAGGAGTATTGCGGCGCGTCTTCGGGCGGCTCCTCGAGCTGCCCCATCGCCGGAAGCCCAAGCAGCGCGGCAGCCAGCCCCCAGGCTCCTCTCCATTGGCCTCGCTTCATCGTGCACCCCCAGGAGAAGGTGGGGGAGGCATGACCCGCATGCGAGGGACGGCCGCCGTGCGTCGGCCGCGTCAGCCGTGCACGGTGCGACTGTCGGCGGGCACGTCCGCCCGGTCCTTCAGGCCGTAATCCCTCACGACGTGCGCCACGCGCAGGCGGTAGTCGCTGAACACGCCTTCCCGGCCCTCGCGCTGGGCTTCACGGTGGGCTTCCAGCCGCCGCCATTCCGCCACCGCGGCCTCGTCGCGCCAGTAGGACAGTGACAGCAACTTGCCGGGTGTGCTCAGGCTCTGGAACCGCTCGATGGAGATGAAGCCATCAATGCCTGCCAGCAGTGGGCGCAGCTCCGCCGCGAGGTCCAGGTACCGCTGCCGATGCTCCTCGTGTTCCCAGACCTCGAAAATGACAGCAATCATCGCAGTCCTCCCAGGACGCGGGTGTTGGTGGAAGCTCGCCAAGTGACGGGGCCCGACAGCGGCGTCAGGTCCACGCCGGTCGCGAGCACATGCTCCGCCGCCGCCGTGGCCATCGCCGTCGCCAGCAATGGTCCCGGGCAGGCATGCGCGCCCAGGCCGAAGGTGAAGGTCTGGCGGCCCACGCGCCGGGGCAGGAAGGCATCGGGCCGGGGATTCTCCCGCGGATCGCGATTCGCCGCGCCGAGCACGACGACCACCGTCGCACCGGCCTCCAGCTCCTGACCCGCGACGGTCGCTGGCGCATGGGTGAAGCGCCTCGTGTTCTGGACCGGCGACTCGTGGCGCGTCGCCTCCTGGACCACATCGTCGAGCGTGCACTCGCCCCGGGAGAGCTGTTCCCGCAGCGCGGGCTCGCGAGCAATGGCCCGCAGCGTCGCCCCCAGGAGCCCGGCCGTCGCTTCATACGCCTGGGTGAGCAGGCCCACGGCGTTCGGAACGCGCAGGTCCTCCGCGCCCAGGCCCGACATGAGCAGGGTCGTGAACGCGGTCCTTGGCGTGGCGTGGAAACAGGCTGCCACGCGCTCGGTCAGCCTCGCCGCGCCCTCGCCACTCACCGTGGGATCAACGACCGAGCGGACATAGGCCTCCACGTCCTGCACGCTCGCCTCCAGTGTGTCCTCCGGGAAGCCCAGCAGCGACGCCAGCACGAACACGGGAAGCTGAAGGGCCGCGTCTGGAAGCCGCGACAGGGACGGCTCCGTGAACAACCGCCTCGCCCACTGGCGGCTCTCCGCCTCCACCTCCCGCAGCGCCTCCGGCAACGCGCGTGACAGCGTCTGCTTCACGGCAGGGTAGGGACCTCCGTCGTTCATCCGCACCAGTCGCCCGAAGAGTGCTCCGGCGGAGGTGCCCTCCAGATGCGAGGGCACCGGCTCTGCCTTCGGCCGGACCCGGCAGTGCTCGCTCGTGAGCACGGCGCGGACGGTGGCCGCGTCCGCCGCGATCCACGGGCCGAAGCCGGGGATGCGGTGCAGGCCGCCTCGGGCGCGAAGCTCCGCGTAGTACGGGTAGGGGTCGGGGTGGGTGACGGCCTGATACGGGTCGGTGGGCGGTTTCATCGGTCCTCGCTTCCCGGGCACTCTCCTCCCACCGCCCTGGCCGTGTGCTAGGAAATGGTTCGCCATGGACCGAACGATGAATGCAGGGCCGGACCTCACGACGCTGGCCGGAGCGGTGGGGGACGCCACGCGGATCCGGATGCTGGAGCTGCTCATGGAGGGCAGGGCACTCGTGGCCAAGGAGCTCGCGTTTGGCACGGGCGTCAGCCCCGCGACGGCGACCGCGCACCTCCAGCGGTTGGAGCAGGCCCGGCTGGTGCGCTCCACGAAGCAGGGCCGCAACAAGGTGTTCCGCCTCGCCACGCCCACCGTGGCGCGGATGGTGGAAGCGTTGATGACCGTGGCGGTGCGGGGGCCTCGCGCTTCAGCGACTCCGGAGCCCCTGCGGGCCGCGCGCTACTGCTACGACCACCTCGCGGGCAGGCTGGGCATGGGCATCACCGACGCGCTGCTTCGGGCCGGGCACCTGTCCCTCCGCCGCCGCGCCTTCGCGCTCACCCCGAGCAGCGAGGCCTGGTTCCAGGACTTCGGCATCGACCTGACGCCCGTGCGTGAACAGCGGCGCCACTTCGCCCACCGCTGCCTGGACTGGAGCGAGCGGCGGGACCACCTCGCGGGGGCGCTGGGCGCGGCGCTCGCATCCCGGGTGCTCTCGCTGGGGTGGGTGGAACGTCAGCCTGACTCCCGTGGCCTCATCGTCACGTCTGGAGGCCAGCGGGGGCTCAAGCGTCACTTCGGCGTGACGTAGGCCGCGGCGGAGGCGTCCGCGCGCTCCCTCGTGCGTTGGATGGCGACGGACACCGCTTCACCCACGACGCGGGCGAGGCCCTGGGCTTCCAGCGTCTTCAGTCCCGCCTCGGTGATGCCTCCCGGCGTCGCCACCTCCGCGATGAGGCGCGGGGTGCTGGCGTCGGGTTCGGCCAGCAGCTTCGCCGCGCCGATGAGCGTTCCTCGAGCGAGCTCCGCCGCCTCCGCCGCGTCCATCCCGTGCGCCATCGCGGCCTGGGCCAGCGCCTCCACGAACCGGAAGACATACGCGGGGCCCGTACCAGAGACGCCGGTGCACACCGTGAGCGCTTCCTCGGACACCCAAAGCGGCCGGCCTGTTGCCGCGAAGAGCGACTCCGCGGCCCGCCGCGCGGTCTCCGTCACCCGCGTCCCGGGCGTCAGGGGCGTCACTCCCGCGCCCACTCGCACGGGCGTGTGGGGCATGGCGCGGAGCACGGAGACGCTGGAGGGCAGCGCGGCTTCCAGCTGCGCGAGCCGCACGTCCGCGGAAAGCGACACCACGGTCTGACCCGGCTCCAGGGCCGGGGAGATGAGCGCCATCAGCTCGCGCATCTGCGCCTGCCGGACCACCAGCAGGACCACCGCCGCGCCGCGCACCGCCTGCGCGTTGTCCGTGAGGACGTTCACGCCGTACCGGGAACGCAGCTCCTCGCCGCGCTCGGAGCGGCGGACTGTGACGCGGAGGTCGGACGGACGCGCGTGGCCGGAGCGCAGCAGCCCCTGGATGATGGCTTCGGCGAGCTTGCCGCCTCCAAGGAGGGCGACGGGTGCGGGAACGGGATGGGATGCCATGTCCGGAGTCTACCCCTAGAACTTCACGCCCACGGTGGTGCGCAGCTGCGTGTCCAGCGGCGGCACCGTCGCGGGCGGCGCGCTGTCGTAGGTGAGGTTGAAGCCGATGCCCACCGTGACCCGGGGATTGGGCGTCACCGCGAACAGCGTCTCGTTGAGCACGCGCAGGTCGGAGGGGCGGGTGACGCGCGGCTGGAAGTAGACCGTCTCCACCAGGTTGATGTTCTCCATCAGCTTCACCCGGGCCAGCAGGTAGCTGGACACGCGGGGATCCGTGTAGCGGTCTCCCGCGTCCACCTCGCCGTCCTTGCGCAGCCGCTCGTGCTCCACCATCAGCGCCACGCCGAAGGTGAGCCCCGTGGCCTCCGTGTTGAGCAGCACGAAGCGGGGACCCGCGCCCAGCAGCGCCCGGAACTGGAGCCGGCGGAACTCGTTGTACTCGTGCTGCGCGAAGACCTCGCCCGACACCCGATCGTTGAACCTGCGCCGGTAGCGCACGTGCTCCAGCACCTGGCTGACGATGCGCTCACCGCTGGCGAACGAGTACTCGCCCCGGATGACGCCCAGCCAGACGTCCCGCTCGGAGCGCAGCTGCCCTACCAGCGAGCCCCGGATGGAGAACAGCTCCGTGCTGCCCGTGCGCCAGTCGCCGCCCAGCTCGATGGCCGCGGCCGGCCCCAGCTCCGCCTTCTCATCGAAGAGCGCCTGCACGTTGACGATCTGTGCCGCCGCGCTGCTCGCGTGGAGCAGCACCCCCAGCACCACCCACCCACACGACTTCAGGAGACCCATGCGCCATCGCTGTGCCTGCTCGCGCCCTCCTGTTCAACCCCGTTGTGCGGCGTCCGTGTGCGTCGGTCCAGCGCTTGACGCCAGCGGGGGAGCGGAGCATGCCTGCGCCGTTTCCCAGCCCCTTCCCCTGGCCGGAGTCCGCCCATGCAGGTCCACATCATCGATGCCTTCACCCGCACCGCCGGTGCAGGAAACCGCGCGGGCGTGGTGCTCGACGCCACGGCGCTGGACGTCCCGACGATGCAGCGGACCGCCGCGGCCGTCAGCGCGTCGGAGACCGCCTTCGTCCTGTCCCGGCCCGGCGACGCCACGGTGCGCCTGCGCTACTTCACGCCCGTGGATGAGATTCCCTTCTGCGGCCACGCCACGGTGGCCACCTTCCACCTGCTCGCGGAGAAGGGGCTGCTGAAGTGCCCGGGGACGTACACGCTGGAGTGCCCCGGTGGCACCTTCGGCATCGAGCTGGAGCCCCGGGGCGGGCAAGGGACGCGCGTGTGGATCACCACGCCTCAGCCCCCCGCTGAGCCCAACCCCGTGGCCATGGAGGCGCTGATGGCCACGCTTGGCGGGACGGCCGCGCAGGTGGACCCGACGCTGCCGGTGATCCGCCAGGGCCACCGGCTGGTGGTGCCGCTGCGGCGGCTCGCGGACCTGGAGGCGCTGACGCCGCGAGGCGCGGCGATGAACGCGCTGCTGATGCCGCACGGCTTGCGCGGCGTCTACCTCTTCACCCGCGAAGCGAAGGAGGAGGGGAGCGCGGCCCAGGCGCGCTACTTCGTCCCGGGGTTCGGCATCCTGGAGGACCCCGTGACGGGCTCCGCCGCGGGGCCGCTGGCGGCGTACCTGGCCGAGCATGGGAGCCTCCGGCTGCCCGAGCAGGGCGGCACGGTGGCCAGCCGCGTCGAGCAGGGCGACACGCTGGGCAAGCCGGGCCGCATCGACATCCAGGTCACCGGGCGGCCGGGCCACATCGAGCGGGCCCGCGTGGGCGGGGTGGCCCTCACCGTGATGGACGCCACGCTGCTCGCGTAGCGAGGCTGCCGCCAATGACAGACAGCGGGGCTCGAACCCCGCGCCCTTGATGGTCCCGCACGCACGGCTAATTTGGATGGGGGATACTTCCATCCCCGCTTGAGTCACCGGTGCGAGCCGGCGGCCGGGCGCCAGCCGGACTCCACCGGGGGAGGATGTCATGGCAACGAACAACCCGAATCCGGGGGCGAAGGGGGGGCCCTCTTCCTCGCCCGCCGTGAAGAACACCCAGGCCGACGACGTGCAGGGCGGCGGCTCGCAGGCCCAGGAGCCCAGGAAGGGTACGGGCATCACCCGCCGCGAGTCCTACGCCCCCATCACCGGGCGGGAGGCCATTCCCCTGAGCCCGTTTGGACTGCTGCGCCGGATGATGGAGGACATGGATCAGCTCTTCACCGACTTCGGGGGCAGGGGCCTCATCGGCCGGAGCAGCGTGCTGGACGAGGGCCTCTGGTCACCGCAGGTGGACGTGCTGGAGCGCAACGGCAATCTCATCGTGAAGGCAGACCTACCGGGAATGAAGCAGGAGGACATCCACGTCGAGCTGCTGAGCGACATGCTTGTGATTGAGGGCGAGCGCAGCTTCGAGAAGGAGGAGGAGTCGGAGACCGAAGGGGTCTGGAGCCTGGAGCGCAGCACCGGTTCGTTCCACCGGGCCATCCCGCTGCCAGAAGGCATCGACACGGAGACGGTCCAGGCGAACTTCGAGAACGGCGTGCTGGAGGTCTCCCTGAAGCTTCCGCAGCCCCAGCCGCAGGGCAAGCGCATCGAGGTGAAGGGAGGCTCGGGCGGGCAGGCCCGGCTGAAGCCCGGGAAGCCCATCCACTGAAGGGACGGGCGCGTGATTCAGTGCGTGTGCCGGCGGCCCTCGTCCTCCACGACGGCCGCCGCCACCTTCTCCGCGGAGTCGCGCAGCTCCCACTCGCCCGGCGTGTGCCAGGACTCGAAGGCGAACAGCTTTCGCATCAGCTTGCCGGCCTGATAGCCCGGGCGCAGGCCGAGGGCGTCGAACATCCACGACAGCGCCTCATCCGCGAAGGTGTACCAGGCCTCCTCGCCGCCCATGGCTTCGATGGTGAGGTTCATCGTGGTGACGATGCCGTCCGCCAGCGCCAGCAACCGGATGTCCGTGTCCTCGGGGGCGGAGGGCAGGTCGCGCTTCAATGCCTGGAAGTGGGCGTCCAGCTTGAACAGCCATTCGCGTGACCGCTCCAGCGCGTCGATCATGAGCTGGATGTTGTATTCCACGTCCATGTTCGGCGTGGGCTTCTGTCTGAAGAAGCGATGGCACCAGCAGTAGCCGCCGAAGCTCTCATTGCCCAGGTACAGGCCCGTCTCCGTGTACCAGGGGCCCAGGTTCTGGCCGAGGAGCCGCTGGACGTGTTTGGCCATCGTGTCGTGCTGCTCGTCCGTGAGCTTGCGCGTCCCCGGAGGCACGCGCGGCGCCAGGTATTCGCGCAGCAGGCGGATGAGCTTCTCCGGCGCATACCCCTCCAGGCTGTCGCGGATGAGCAACCAGTGGCCCAGGGCCGACCGGGTCATACCGCTATCTCCGCCACCCGCGCCGCCGCGGCCCGGAGGACTTCCGGAGGGGGCGCGATCCAGGACTCGAAGACGAAGGCGGTGTCCAGCAGCTCCTCCGTGGCGTCCGATACGGGCAGCCCCATCGCCTCGATGCACCACGACATGGCGTCCTGCGCGACCGAGTACCAGGTCTCCTCGCAGGACGTCGTCTCCGCCGTCAGGTCCACGCTCCGCACCAGCCCTTCCTCGAGCGCCTTCGCCCGGAGGGCCTTGTCGTCGCCCGCTGCCTCGATCTGACGGCGCGCGGTCTGATACACGCCGTCCAGCGCGTACAGAAACGAACGGATCCGCTCCAGCGACGTCAGCATGAGCTGAATGTTCTCATTCACATCCGTCGTGCGATGCGGCGGGTTCTGGTTGAAGAACGAGTGGCACCAGCAATAGCCCCCCAGGACTTCATTGCCCAGGGGCAGGCCGCTCATGGTGTACCAGGGCCCCAGCTCGTTCTTGAGCAGATCCTGGACGGCGTTCTGCGCCTGCTTGAGCCGGCTCGGATGGATGCTGCCGACCCGCAGCGGAGCCAACGCCTCCCGAAGCCGGGAGGCCAGTTGCTCCGGCGAATAGACATCCAGGCTGTCGCGGATGCGCCGCCACGTGAACGCCGAAGTATCACTGCTCATTCAGGCACCTCATTGCGGCACGGGGCGTCCGGCCCCGCGATGGTCCGGGCCAGCAGCCTTGCCAGCCGCGTGTAGTTCACCGCGTCTCCCGGACGCTTGGGCCACAGCACCACGGGCGCCAGCGGCGGTGTGGGCAGCCGGCCCCGGCGCAGCATGTATTCCAGCCACAGCCGCGCCGCGCGCGCGTTGCCGTCCGGGAAGGGATGGAAGAAACACAGGTCCAGGTACAACCGCGTGGCATGCGCCACCGGATGGCGGTCCTCGCGAGCGTCCGCCTCCACCTTCTCGCGGAAGGCCGCCTCCAGCCCGGGCTCGAGCGCGTAGCGGTGCGCGCCACCCCACGCGAAGGCGTCGCCGTCGCGAAAGCCCGTGGGCCCGCCCAGCAGCTCCGACTGGACCTCCAGCATCCGGGCGAAGGTCAGCGGCTCGCCCGCGTCCGCGAGTCGCCGCACCCGGGCCAGGGCCTGCTTGAAGCGCTCCGTCCGCGCGGCCCCCTGCGTTTCATGGGCCGGTGCGTCATGGCGCAGGAGGAAGTCCTCCTGGGTCCCCGTCTCCCGGAAGGGCTGCCGCGCCGCCGCGGCCAGGTCCGCCCGGAGCGCGGGCAGCGCCCAGTCCAGGGCGCGCGTGGCCTCCCGGTGGGGCGCGAGCTGCTCGGTGGCGGTGGGGACTTTCACTCGGGGTCCGGGGCGGAAGAGGGGGGGCGGGAAGCCCAGCACGGAGCGGTCTGGGTGACAAACACCCCGGCCGGCGGGGTCCTCCTGCGGGTCACAGAGTGGAGCCTGGGCGCACAATTGCGTAAACAGGCCGTTCTGGCAGCAGGGAGAAGGCACTGAATGAAGACGTTCCTCGTGGTCAACCCGCGCAGCGCCAACGGGCAGACGGGGAAGCGATGGGTGGAGATCTCCGCGCAGGTGGGCAAGGTGCTCGGCGAGTTCGGGCACGGCTTCACCAGCGGCGGCATGGATGCGGCGCGTCTGGCGCGGCAGGCCATCGACGACGGCTATGAGTGCATCGTCGCGGTGGGCGGTGACGGCACCCTCAACGAGGTCACCAACGGCTTCTTCCGCGACGGGAAGGTCATCAACCCGCAGGCGGCGTTGGGCCTGCTGCCCCGCGGCACCGGCGGAGACTTCCGCCGCACCTTCGGGTGGGACCTGGAGCTGACGTCCGCGCTGGAGCGGCTGCGCACGGAGAAGACGGAGCCGTTCGACGTGGGACGGCTGGAGTTCATCGGCAACGACGGCAACCCGGCCACGCGCTTCTTCGCCAACATCGCCTCGTTTGGCGTGAGTGCGGTGGTGGCCCGCGAGGTGAACCAGGGCAGCAAGGCGCTGGGCGGCAACCTGAGCTTCATGTGGGGCACCGTGAAGGGCCTCCTGAAGTACCAGGAGCGGCAGGTGCGCCTCACGGTGGATGGCGGCACGCCGGAGACGGTGAGCGTCACCGCGGTGGCCGTGGCCAACGGGCGCTACTTCGGCAGCGGCATGTTCGTCGCGCCCGACGCGGTGACGCACGACGGCCTGTTCGACGTCACCATCTGGTCCAACTACGGCCTGTCCGACTTCGTCCTCAAGTCGAAGGGCGTCTACAACGGCGACCACGTCACCTGGAAGGGCACGCGGCGGCTGCGCTGCCGCACGATCCACGCGGAGTCGGAGGACGGCGACGTGTTCCTGGACGTGGACGGCGAGACGCCGGGCCGGCTGCCCTGCACCATGACGCTGCTGCCCGGCGCCATCCGCCTCAAGGTGTAGCGCCGGAGCGGGGAGGGCGCGGCGCATCCCGCATGGGGGCGCCCGCGCTGGTCTGCGACGCGGGCGTGGGGCGGTACCAACTGGTCTGTCCAATCAGGTGCCGCGTGAAGCCGTCCTCGCCCAGGGGAGAGGCCTCCGCGGCGCCCAGCACCAGGTAGCCCTCCGCGTGGATCATCCGCCGCACGCGCGCGAGCACCGCGTGCCGGGTGGTCGCGTCCCAGTAGATCATCACGTTGCGAAGGAAGACGAGGTCCACGGGCGCTTCCGGTGGGAAGTCGTCCATCAGGTTGAGCGGCCGGAACTCCACCGGCCTGCGCACCTGTTCGTTCAGCCGCCATTTGTCGCGGTCCTGATGGAAGTAGCGCTGGCGCAGCTTGGGTGACAGGCCCCGGTGGATCTCCTGCGCGTCGTAGCGGGCCTCGCTGGCGCGCATGAGCGCGCGGGTGGAGAAGTCCGTGGCGAGGATGCGCACCGTCCAGCCGGTGATGAGCAGCCCGGCCTCCGCCAGCGTCATCGCCACGCTGTAGGGCTCCTGGCCGTAGGCGCACGCCGCGCACCAGATGCGCAGCGTCCGCGTGCGGGAGCGCTTCGCCAGCAGGGCGGGCAGGACCGTGGTGCGCAGGGCGTCGAACACCGGCGCGTCGCGGAAGAAGGCCGTCTCGTGGTTGGCCAGCGCCTCCGCCAGCCGCTGGTGGAGCGGGCTGCTCTCCGGCTGTGAGCGAAGCCGCGCGACCAGGGCGGAGATGTCCGGCAGATGCTCCTCGCGCATGAGCGGCGTGAGCCGCGTCTCCACCAGCGCGTGCGTGTCGGGCTCCAGCACGAGCCCGGAGCGGCGCAGCACGCGCTTGCGCAGATACGCGAAGTCGTCGGGAAGCAGGGACATGATCAGGTCCTCCGTCCGCGCGGATCCACGCGCCGCACCAGCTCCAGGGCCAGGGCGTCCAGGGGCACCACCGCATCCGCGAGCCCCGCCTGCTCCACCGCGCCCGGCATGCTGCCGATGACACAGCTGGCCTGGTCCTGCACCACCACTTGACCGCCCGCTTCGCTCACCTTGCGGCAGCCGCGCAGCCCGTCCTGGCCCATGCCGGTGAGCACCACCGCCAGCACGCCCGCGCCGTAAACCTCCGCCGCCGAGCGGAAGAGCAGGTCCACCGCCGGACGGCACGCGTTCTCCGTGGGCCCCTGGTGCGTGAGCAGCCGCACGCCCCCCGCGTCGCGATACACGGCGAGGTGGAAGTCCCCCGGGGCGACCCACACCGCGCCAGGCTGCACGGACGCACCCGTCACGGCCTCTCGAACGGAGAGCGGGCTCACGCCCTGCAACCGCTCCGCGAGCAGCCGCGTGAAGAGGGGAGGCATGTGCTGCACGATGAGCACCGGCACCGGCAGGTCCGCTGGCAGCGCGGACACCACGCGCACCAGCGCGCCCGGGCCTCCGGTGGACGCGCCGATGACGATGGCCTCCACCCGCGCGGGCACCCGAGGCCGGGGCTGAAGTGCGCGCGTCGCCGGGAACGGCGCCATCGTGGGGGACGGGGGACGCACGTCGAACGCCCTGAGCTTGCGCACCAATTCGTCGCGCACGGACTCCACGGTGACGTTCATCCCGCCCGCGGACGTGGGCTTCGTCACGTAGTCACGTGCCCCCAGCGCGAGCGCCTCCAGGGTCAGCATGCCGGCGCGTTCGGTGAGCGCGCTGAACATCACCACGGGCAGCTCCGGGGCGCGCTGGCGCAAGAGCTTCAGCGTCTCCAGCCCGTCCAGCTCCGGCATCTCCAGGTCCAGCAGCACCACGTCCGGCTGGAACTGCTCCACCTTCGCCAGGGCGATGCGGCCGTTGGCCGCGGTGGCGACGACCTCCAGGCCGGGCGCCGAGCCCAGGAGCTGCGACACCTGTCGCCGCACCACGGCCGCGTCGTCGACGACCAGGACCCGGATGGCGTTCATTCGCACCCGTGTCACCGGACCGCGTGCGCGACCGGGCAGCGGCCGGAGGGGACGCTGGAGGCCGCATCGCCATACACCTCGTGGCGCGGGCGGCTCGCGAGGATGGCGCTCGCGCCCCAGTCCGTCACGCGGTGGAAGGCCTCGGACGCGATGAAGGCGTCGAAGCCCTCGCGGCTGTGCCACTCGGAGACGATGAGGTAGCGCCCCGGCGCCCCCACGCTCTTGAACAGCTCCGTGTGCGCGTGCGCCGGCAGCGTCCGCATCGCCTCCAGGACGAGCGCGAACTTCCGCTCGAAGGCTTCCGCCTTGCCCTCACGCACCTCGTAGTTCATGCCGATGGTGACCATGCGTCACGTCCTTGTCTGTCTTTCACTCGAGCCAGACCCGGACGTGGCGGTCGCCCTCGTCCAGGTGGAACAGCTCCGACGGCCGCAGTCCCGCCGCGACCGCCTCCGCGCCGATGGCGACCGGATCCAGCCCCCGCGCCGAGAGCTTCCGTGGCAGGTCCTCCGGCAACAGGTCCTCCAGGTGCGCCGTCACGTCCGCGCGGAAGGTCAGCGCGACGCGCGTGTGCTCCCCTTCGGTCACGCGGACCTTCAGGTAGAGCGCGGTGCCCTCCACCCGCGCCTCGGGCGGCGACGGCGGAGGCGGGAGCGACGGGGCGCGGGCCTCCTCCAGCAGCGGCCCCCATGCAATGGGCGCATCCAGGACGTCGAGGTGGCGCACCAGCCCGTGGAACGCGCGCAGGACGAACAGGAGCGACGCGGGCCCGGCCGCGCGGAAGTTCCAGCGGTGCGGTCCCAGCGCTTCGGTGAGCCGCGCCCCCAGCCGCCAGTTCTTCGCGCGGAAGGGTCCGTCGAGGAGGAAGGGCTCCAGCAGCACGCGGCTGACGGCGGGCAGCGCCTCCGCCATGGGCTCCAGCAGCTCCGGCGTGAAGCCCATCATCACCCACGCGGAGACCAGTTGCTCCGGACGCGGCGTGGTGTCGGGGCACCGGAGGAGGGAGATCAACCGCCCCAGCCCCGCGGCCAGCTCCGGCGCCAGCGGCTTCACGCAGCCGAAGTCGAGCACCCCCAGCACGGGCTTGCCATCGGGTCCCCGGGACACGCGGTAGTTGCCCGGGTGCGGATCCGCGTGGAGCGCGCCCCACGTGAAGCAGCCATGGAGGAACAGCCGGACCAGCGTGGTGGACAGCGCCCGGCGGTCCGCTTCGCTCCAGCGCCATCCCTCCGCGAGGGATTCACCTTCCACCCAGCTCATCACCAGCAGGTCTTCACGGGTGAGTTCGTCCACGGGCACGGGCACGACGACGCCCGGCACGTCCGCCATGCGCGCGCCCGCGTTGCGCAGGGCCTGGGCCTCGTGGTGGTAGTCCAGCTCACCCTGGATCATCCGGGCCAGCTCGTGGCGGTAGGCGGACATGTCCAGCTTCCCGCGCCAGCCTCCCAGCGGCGCGGCCAGCCATCCCAGCGCGCGCAGGTCATCCCGCACGGCCTCCGCGATGCCCGGGTGCCGCAGCTTCACCGCCACGGTGCGTCCGTCGCGCAGCACGCCCCGGTGCACCTGGCCCAGCGACGCGGCGATGCCCGCGCCGTCCAGCGACGTGAACACCTCCTGCCACGGGCGGCCCAGGCGGCGGGACACCTCCGCCAGCGCATCCTCCGGCGCGAGCGGGGAGGGCGCCTCCGCGAGCGAGCCGAACCCCGGCGTCTCCGCGCCCAGCTCCGCGAGCGTGAGCACCTGGCCCACCTTCTGTGGCAGCCCTCGAAGGCCCAGGAGCCGCTGGGTCAGCTCGCGCCGCACGCGCTCCGCGTCCTGGGGACGGGAGACCCGCCGCAGACGCGTGGAGACGCGGGCCACCTGACCCAGCTCCCACCACCGCTTCAATCCGGTTCGCACGTGCCGTGGCTCCCCGCGCTACTTCGCCCGCGTCTGCTTGTCCGTGGTGTCCAACTGCACGACCAGCCGTTGCAGCGACTGCGCCATGTGCGCCAGCTCCACCGCGGAGCGCTGCGTGCTGCCCGCGCCCTCGGTGGTGCTGCGCGCGGCCTCCGCCACGGCGGCCATGTTCTCGGAGATTTGCTGGCTGCCCTTGGCTGCCTCGCCCACGTTGCGCAGGATCTCGCCCGCGGTCGCCGTCTGCTCTTCGACCGACGAGGCGATGGACGTCTGCAGTTCGTTGATGCGGCTGATGGTGGCGCCGATCTCCAGGATGGCGTTGACGACCTCCTCGGTGTCGCCCTGGATGCTGCCGATCCGCTGACCGATGTCCTCCGTGGCGCGGGCCGTCTCGCGCGCCAGTTCCTTCACCTCGTTGGCCACCACCGCGAAGCCCCGGCCCGCCTCGCCCGCGCGCGCCGCCTCGATGGTCGCGTTGAGCGCGAGCAGGTTCGTCTGCTGCGCGATGGAGGTGATGACCTTGATGACCTTGCCGATGTCCTGGCTGCTGGTGCCCAGCTTGCCGACGAGGCCGGAGGTCGTATCCGCCAGCTTGACGGCGGACGCCGCGACCTTGGCCGCGGCGCTGGCGTTGCGCGCCACCTCTCGGATGTTCGCGTTGACCTCCTCCATGCCGGACGCGACGCTCTGCACGTTGCGGCTGACCTGCTCTGCGCCGGCGGAGACCTGGGTGGCCTGCGCCGCGGTCTCCTGCGCGTTGCTCACCATCTGCTGGCTGACGCTGGACAGCTCCTGCGACGATGCCGCGAGCGTCTGCGAGTGCTGCGTCACCTCCTGGAAGATGCCGCGCAGCGTGCTGTCCAGGTCCTGCTCGCGCTTCTGCACGGCGAGCTTCTCCGTGATGAGCTCCCACGTCACCATGGGGCCCAGGTATCGGCCCTGGCCGTCGTACACCGCCGTCACCAGCAGGTCCGCGACCTCCGGCCCGATGGGGATGTTCGCGCGCACCGGCAGGTTCTTGTCGTTGGCCAGGATCTTCCGCTGGTACGCCGAGTCGCGGTGGAAGATGTCGATGGTGGCCCCCAGCACCCGGTCCGCGCTGACGGGCAGGTGCTTCTCCACCCGCTGGAGCAGCCGGCGCGAGGCGGGGTTCAGGTAGACGATCTTCAGGTCCTTGTCGGCCGCCATCACGCAGGTGGGCGCGTTCTCCAGCATGGCCCGCAGGCGCGCCATCTCCGTGTCCACGCGCTGCTGATCCGTGATGTCCGTCCACGTCACCACGTAGCCGCTGAGCGCTCCGCCACGGCCCTCGATGCCGTCGACGTGGGCCTTGAGCAGCGTGGGGCCCACCGCGAAGGTCGTCTCGTACGGCAGCCCCGAGGGCGTGCTCAGCCGGTCCTCCTCCAGCCGCAGCAGGTGCTCGAAGTGGCCGAGGAAGTCGTTGCCCGCCGCGTCCCCCGCGCCGTCGCTGATGCGCTCGATGGCCTCCGTGGCGGCCGCGTTGATGAAGACGACGCCCAGGTCCGCGTCCAGGACGAACAGGTTGACCCGCGCCGCGTTGAGCAGCGTTTCATTGAAGGCGCCCGAGAGCGGCGTGGCCGCGCGGCGGCGGGAGGAACGGGCCGCGGGCGCGGACACCGCGGCGACCCGGCGTCCCTCGGTGCGAGGGGCACGCGCCGGAGTGCGCTTCGCGGCGGGCCGGCGGATCTTCGCCTCGCTCGGCGTCCCCACGGCCGACAGCAGCTCGCGGGCGACGGGGCCCGGCACGTCCAGCTCATCCAGCACGGTGGCCAGGTGTTCGGCGACGCGCTCGAAGTGGTGCGGACGCAGCTCCATCCGCGCGTGCACCTCGCCCATCGACGGGCCGCGATAGACGGCCGGGCCGCCCAGGTGCTGGGTGAGGAACGCGACCATCTGGCGCTGGAGCTGCACCAGGTCCGCGCGGCGGAAGAAGGGCTTGAGCAGCGCGTCCGTCATCACCCGCGCGTAGAGCTTCTGCACGGCGGCCGTCAGCGGGGCCTTGCCGCCCAGGCGCTGGAAGAGGGTGGTTTTCAAGTTGGGCGCGGTCGAGCGGGCCATCAGCGGGACTCCTGGGGAAGCACGGGGAAGGAAGGGGAGGCGGAGGCGCTGGTCGCGGGCGCGAGCCCGTTCACCACCGCGTCCGCGGACAACACGAGCAGCAGCCGGTCCGGCAGCGCATGGACGCCCAGGAGCAGCGAGCGCAGTGAACCGCGCAGGTTGTCCGGCAGGGGCGCCAGGTCCGACTGCTCGAAGGGGAGGATGTCGCCAATGGCATCCACGCGAAGGCTCACCGCGCCCTCGTCGCCGCGCAGGACGACGTGGGGCGCGTCCGAGGGGGCATTGCCGTCGGGCAGGTCCAGGCGGCGGCGCAGGTCGATGGCGGGGACGATCTGCCCGCGCAGGTTGAGCAGCCCCGCGACCTCCGGGGGCGCGCCGGGCACGCGCGTGAGCGGAGGCGGCATGAGGATTTCCTGCACGCGTTCGATGTCCAGGCCGAACAGGTGGTCGCCCACCAGGAACGAGCACATCTGTCGGGACGCGCTCACGGCGCACCTCCTGTCAGCAGCTCCGGGTGCACGGCGCGCACGGTGCCCTCCACGTCCAGGAACTCGGTGGCCCGGCTCTGCACCACCATGGACCCCAGCACGCCCGGGCGGCGCGTCTCGCGCTGGAGTGAAACCTCCACCTCCGCGACGTCGAGGATGGCGTCCACCACCAGCCCCACGCGCGTGTCCGCGTGCGTGGCGACGACGACGGACAGCGACTCGCCGAACGCGACCTGGAGCCCCTGCGTGAGCCGCTCCGTCGCGCCGGGCCTCGCCTCCAGCACGGAGGCCACGCGCACCAGCGGCAGCAACTGGCCGTGATAGCGCGCCATCTCCATGCCTCCGCTCAGCCGCTCCACGTCCGACGCGGGCAGCTCTTCCAGCCGGGCCACGCGGGACAGCGGGATGGCCACCCGGCCCTCCGCGCCGGTGCGGCACAGCAGCACCCGCTCGCGCGCGTCCTCGGGAGCAGGCGCCTCCGGGACGACCTCGGGGACGACGACCTGGGCCGGCGTCTCGGCGACGGTGCCCACGCGGCGGCCCAGCCCCATGGCATCCAGGATGAGCGCCACGCGCCCATCTCCCAGCACCGTCGCGCCCGCGTAGCAGGCCAGTCCCTTCAGGTGCTTCCACAGCGGCTTGACGACGATCTCCTCCGTGTCGTGGATGGCGTCCACCCACAGCCCGAAGGTGCGCTCCCCGGCCTGCAACACGACGAGGGTGGCGCCCTCGTCCAGGTCCGGCGTCGCGGGACCCACGCCCAGCTCGGAGGCCAGCACCACCAGCGGCAGCAGCTCTCCGCGCAGCCGGAGCACGCACGCGCCCTGGATGCGGGTGATGTCCCTGCGGGCCTGGGCCGGATCCAGCCACACCACCTCCCGCAGGGAGGCCTGCGGCAGCGCGTAGCGGTCGCCCCGGCACGTCACGAGCAGCGCCGGGATGATGGCCAGCGTGAGGGGAATCTTCAGGGTGAACGTCGTGCCCTGACCGGGCCGGCTGTGCACCTCCACGGTGCCGCCAATGCGCTCCACCTGCGTGCGCACCACGTCCATGCCCACACCCCGGCCGGACAGCGACGTGACGCGCTCCGCGGTGCTGAAGCCCGGCATGAAGATGAGCATCATCGCGTCCGCGTCCGGAAGCCGCGCCGCCTGGTCGGCCGTGAGCAGGCCCCGCTGCACCGCGACCTGCCGCACGCGCTGCACGTCGATGCCCGCGCCGTCGTCGGACATGCCCAGGTGCACGAGCCCGCCCTCGTGCGACGCGCTCAACGTCACGCACCCCACGGGCGGCTTGCCCGCTTCGCGGCGTTGCTCGGGCGTCTCCACGCCGTGGTCCACGGCGTTGCGCAGCAGGTGGGTGAGCGGATCATGCAGCGCCTCCACCAGCGTCTTGTCCAGCTCCGTGTCCGCACCCTGGAGCTGCAGCCGCACCTGCTTGCCGCACCCGTGCGCCAGCTCGCGCACCAGCCGGGGGAAGCGGTTCCACACCTGGCCCACCGGCTGGAGCCGCGTCTTCATCACCACCTGCTGCACCTGCGTGGTGATGACGTCCAGCCGCTGCGACGCGGTCATCAGGTCCGCGCCCGGCGTGGGCGAGGCGGCGCACTGGAGGATGCGGTTGCGCGCCAGCACCAGCTCCCCCATCAGGTTCATCAGCCGGTCCAGCAGCGCCACGTCCACGCGCAGCTTGGCGTCCACGCCGGTGGCGGCGCCGCGCCAGGGCAGGGCGCCCGGAGGCGTCAGGGGCTCGGAGACCACGACCGGCGCGCTCGGGGTCGCCGCGCCCGCCATGCGCGCGAGCAGCGCGGAGTGGTCCACCGCGGGCTCCAGCCCGGTGGCCTCGATGTGCTCCAGCGCCGCGCGCGCCGCGTCCGCCAGCGCCAGCAGCGTGGACACGCGCTCGCGGTCCAGCACCAGGCGCCGGTCGCGCGCCAGCCCGAGCAGCTCCTCGGCGGCGTGCATCAGCGCTTCCAGGCGGGTGAAGCCCAGGAAGCCGCAGGTGCCCTTCACGGTGTGCAGGCTGCGGAACAGCTGCGCCAGCAGCGGCTGCGAGCCCGGCTGCGCCTCCAGCTCCAGCACCGTCGCCTCGATGCTCTGCACATGCTCGCGGGACTCGAGGAGGAACTCCCGCATCACGTCGTCCCAGCCCGGAGTCTCACCCACGGAGAGGTCGCCCTTGGACGGAAGTCCAGACAGACTGTATGTCTTTGATGGTATGGCTTTGACTGGCGCTGCCCATGGGCAACGGCCCCCCCGACCCCCGGACTCCAGGGTCGAACCGCCAGCATGGCGCAATGCGTGCTTTAAGAAAGCTGTCCCGGAGGGAAGGGGTCCTGGTCAGAAGAACAGGCGGAGCAGGTCATACCGCGTCTCCGCTCCCAGCTTCCGGAGCAGGTTCGCCTGATGGAATTTTACGGTGCGCTCGGTAATCCCTAACACGGTCGAGATGTCCGCGGGCGAGCGGCCGAGCGCGAGATATCGCAACACATCGCCTTCCCGCTCCGACAGCCGCGCCGCGCTCGCCATGCGCCGCACCTTCGCCTCGAAGAGGCCGCTGAGCGTGGCGTCTCCGATGGTGTGCACGCTGACGCGCGCGGTGCCGGCGCCGGTGGGCGTGGCGGTGACGACCTCGTAGCCGTCGCCGTGCGCGGGGGCCTGCCGCACGATGGTGTGGGGCCAGGACGTGGGGGACGTCGCCGTCAGCGGGCAGTCCAGGCAGGGCGCGTCCCGGTGGGCGAAGGCGCCGAAGCAGGGCCGGCCCACCATCTCCTCCTGCTGCGCGTGCCCGGAGGTCCACACCGCCTTGAGCGTCCCGAACGACGCCAGCTCGGTGGAGATTTCGTAGTTCAGGTCCTGGTGCGGTCCAGAGGCGTGGGCCGGCTCCACGCTGGCGGCGCGCTCCGGGACGGAGAGGCGTGGCGACGCTCGCGTGATGATGGCCACCAGCCGCAGCGGCGGCTGGCCCACGGCGGCCACGTCCAGCTCCACCGACAGCCGCTCGCCGTCGCGGGTGAGCACCTCCGTCTCCAGCCGGGTCTCGGCGCTGGTGAAGATGGCGCGCAGCGCGCGTCCCACCTCGCGGCCGTGCTCGCGCGGCGAGCAGACCTCCGTCCATCGCCGCCCCAGCAATTCCTCACGGGGCCGGCACAAGAGCGACGTGAAAGCGCCGTTCGCCAGCTCGATGCGCCCGCGCCGGTCCATCACCACGATGGGGCGCGTGTCCCGCTCGGCGAGCAGGGATGCCGTCAACGACCAGTCCATGATGCCCCCCAGCCGTTGCAACCACGGTCAAGCTTTACAGATTTGATGCTGAAATCCTCGGTTTGACTATCTTACCGCGCTCCGATTGCGTTTGCATTTGGACACACGGCAATCACAGACCGCCGCGTCAGCAGGGAGACAGGTCGTGCGTGCCCGTCCGCCTGGAGGGCGTGCCAGAAACCTGGAACGTCGTCCCGATTCCAGGCAACCTGCTGCATCGGCCAGGCTCCGGGATTACTGCCTGGGTCCCACCCTGGTTTCTTCCTCGCTGGGAGAGGAGCTGAACGCATGAGCGCATCGCGACGACCCGCGCAGTTCGACCTCTTCACCGGCGCGGTGGAGGAGCCTCCCGTGTCCTCGCGGCGCCGGACCCAGCCGGTAGGGCCCGCGGAGCCGTCCGACAGCCTGCGCATGCTGGGCGAGCAGCTTCCCCGGGGCGTCTACCTGGGCACGTCGTCGTGGACCTTCCCGGGCTGGAACGGCCTCGTCTACGACCACGAGGCCAGCACCACCCAGTTGGCGCGCGAGGGCCTGGCCGCCTACGCGCACCACCCGGTGCTGCGCACGGTGGGCATCGACCGGACGTTCTACGCGCCGGTGCCCGCCACCACCTTCGCCGAGTACGCCCAGCAGGTGCCGGACGGCTTCCGCTTCCTCGTGAAGGCCCACGAGGCGTGCACGCTGGCGCGCTTCCCCGTGCACGAGCGCTACGGCGCGCACCGGGGGCAGGTGAACGACCGCTTCCTCCAGGCGGCCTACGCGGTGGACCACGTGGTGGCGCCGTTCCTGGAGGGGCTGGGCGACAAGGCCGGCCCGCTCGTCTTCCAGTTCCCGCCGCAGGACCCCGCGGCGCTGGGCGGCGCGGGCCGCTTCGTGGAGCGGCTGCACGCGTTCTTCTCCGCGCTGCCCAAAGGCCCGCTGTACGCGGTGGAGGTCCGCAACGAGGAACTGCTCACGGAAGCCTTCGCGCAGGCGCTCGCGGACACGGGCGTGAGCCCGGTGCTCGCGGTGTGGGCCCACATGCCGCCCGTCGCGCGGCAGGCGAAGCTCACGCGCGCCTTCGAGGCCCGCGCGGTGGTGGTGCGCTGGATGCTGCCGCCGAACCTCGGCTACGAGGAGGCCTACGCCCGCTACGCGCCCTTCAACCGGCTGGTGGACGAGGACGTGGGCACCCGCGACGTGCTGGCCCGCGTGTGCATGGCCGCCGTGCGGCGCGAGCGACCCGTCTTCGTGACCATCAACAACAAGGCGGAAGGCAGCGCTCCTTTGTCCGCCGTCCGGCTCGCGGAACGCGTCGTGTCACACAAGGAGGAGGGCGGCCAGCGAAGCGCTGCTCACGCAACATGACTTGCGCGCGAGCACGCCGCTTGCTTACGTGAAAGTCCATGATGGCGATGACCCTGGCTGCCCTGCTGATGCAGATGACCTCCGCCGGTGGTGCCGGCTCGGAAGGCAAGCGGGCGGGCAACCACGTCGACGAGGCGAATGCCCACCCCCGCGCAGCGGTGAAGGAGGAGATCTCCACGCTCAAGGGGGAGATCACCAGCCTCAAGGAACAGTTCCGGCTCGCGCGCGAGCGCCAGCGTCTGGCGGCCGAGGAGAAGCAGCGCCAGGAGGAGGCCCGCTACGGTGTCACGCCGAAAGCCACTCCCGCCCCTGCCGCCGGAGGGGCCCGAGCCCCCGCCCGATGAGCTGGAGGCGGTAGAAATTCCGGTCGATGGAAACCTCGACCTGCATCTCTTCCAGCCTCGCGAGGTGAGGGAACTCGTCACCGAGTACCTCTGGGCCTGCCGCCAGAAGGGCGTGCTGGACGTGCGCATCATCCACGGCAAGGGGACGGGCGCGCTGCGGCGCACCGTGCAGTCCCTGCTGCCGGGCCTGCCGGAAGTCGAAAGCTTCCGGACCGCCTCCGAGTCGGACGGAGGCTGGGGCGCGACGTGGGTGCGGCTCAAGCCCCTCTAACGGAGGCTCAGGACAGCCAGAAGTACGCGGAGGCGATGAGGGTGCGCTTCTCCGTCACGCGCCCCTTGTTGGCCAGCTCCGCCAGCTGCCGGTCCTTGGAGGCGTAGCGCTTCTCCTCCTCGTTGCGCAGCGACGCCAGCTTGCGGCGGTAGTCGCGCTCCAGGCGGTCCGCGTGCGCCCGGGCCTTCGCGCGCTCCGCGACGTCCTCGATGCCGGAGACGTCCTTGCGCGCGTCGAACCACGCCTGGCGGGCGGCCTCCACCACCTCGCGCGACTCCATCAGGCAGTCCTCGACGTAGCGGTCCGCGCGCTCCTTGGCCTTGTCCAGCTCCAACGCGTTGCGCCGTTCCGCGGCCCGAATCAGCTCATCCTTGGCGGTCATGAGCGACTGCTCTTGCATGAGCTGGACCGACACCGGCGCGGGCTGCCGCCGCTTCTCTTCCTTGGCGTCGAGCTTCGTGAAGTGGACACCGTCCGTCAGCGGCAGGGCGCGGAAGCCGCCGTCCCGGTCCTTCACCAGCACCAGGTGGACCAGCTTCTCCTCCGGCTTCAGGCCGGTGGTCTCGAACTTGTAGACGAACCACCAGCCCTCGCTGCCGGCCAGCCGCGCCAGCCGTGAGGGAAGGCCCGCCGCGTCCAACTGCAGGTAGCTGACGGTGTCCTGGGTGCGGTCGCGCACCGCGTAGGCGGCCTTGGCCACCTGGAGCCGTCCGGAGGTGCGGCTGCCCAGCACGGAGGCGGTGAGCGCCTTCGCCTCCTGCTGGCGCTTGGCCACGACCTCCTTGGCCGCGTCTCCCGCCACGCGCAGCCGGCGGCGCACGTCGCCGTCGAAGCGCTCCAGCACCACCGAGCGCATGGACGTCATGCGCTGGCTGATGGTGCCCTCCAGCTCCTCGCGCAGCTTGTCGAAGGCGGCGTTGATGTCCTTCGGGTCGCGGCAGGACTGGTAGATGTCCAGCACGCGCCGCTCGAAGTCGACGCCGCTCTCCAGCGCGCCCAGGATTTCGTCGGACGCGCCGAACACGCCGTCGAAGAGGTTGAGCTTCTTCTCCAGCAGTTCGAAGAGGCGCGCGTCCGCCGCGTTCTGCCGGTTGAGGAAGTTGAGCACCAGCACGTCGCGCTGCTGGCCGTAGCGGTGGCACCGGCCGATGCGCTGCTCCACGCGCTGCGGGTTCCACGGCAGGTCGTAGTTCACCACCAGGTTGCAGAACTGGAGGTTGAGCCCCTCCGCGCCCGCTTCCGTGCAGATGAGGATCTGCGTCTTGTTGCGGAACTCGTCCACCAGCGCCTTGCGCTCTTCGGGCGTGCCGCCGACGTCGCCGGACAGGAGGGAGATCTTGCCCTTGTAGCCGTGCTCCGACAGCAGGTTGAAGAGGTACTGCTGCGTGCGCTTGGACTCCGTGAAGATGAGCGCCTTCTCCGGCCAGGAGTGCGTGCGCATCACCGCGAAGGTGCGGTCCAGGGCGCGCTTGAGCGCCTCACCCTTGGCGTTGGTGCGGATGGAATCCGCGAGGTCCGCGTACTGGCGCAGCTCCCAGACCTCCTGCTCCAGCGTGCGGACCTGCGGCGCCTTGGAGGGGTCGTCGGACCACTCCTCGCCTTCCTCCACGAACTGCTTGGCCTCTTCCGGTTCGAAGAGCGCCAGGGCCTGCTGTCCCAGCCGCGCGGCCGCCAGACGCTTCTCCAGGTTCTCCGACAGCCGGCGCAGCGTGGGCGCGATGGCGAACGTGGAGGAGGCCAGCAGCTTGCGGTAGCACAGCGTCAGGAGCGTCTTCTTGCCGGGCTCGATGGCCGCGGCCTCCGAGCGCTGCAGGTACTCGCTGACCTTCTCGTAGAGGTCGTGCTCTTCAGGGGAGGGGAGGAAGTCCTCCACGATGCTGCGGCGGTTGGTGTAGCGGACGTACTCGCGCACCTGGCGGCGCAGCGTGCGCTGGACCACCGGGGCCAGCCGCTCCTTGAGCTCGCACGCGGCGGCCTCCGTCATGCCGCCGCCCTCGTCGGCGCGGTAGCGGCTGCGGAAGGCGTGCTCGGGGCCCAGGATCTGCTCGTCCAGGAGCGACATCAGGCCGAACAGCTCCATCAGGTCGTTCTGGAGCGGGGTGGCGGTGAGCAGCAGCTTGGGGCGCCCGGCAAGTGACGCGCGCAGCGCCTGGCCCGTCTTGTTGTTGGGGCGGTGCGCGTTCCGCAGGCGGTGGGCCTCGTCGATGATGACCAGGTCCCACGGGATCTCCGCCACCAGCGCGGAGCGGTTCGCGGCGAACGGGTGCGAGCAGATGACGGGGAAGGGCTGGTCGAAGCAGTTGTTGTGCTTCTTCACGTCGCGGCCGTCGACGAGGACGCTGTCCAGATCGAACTTCTCGCGCAGCTCCGCGGCCCACTGTGCGCGCAGCACCGCCGGGGCCAGGATGAGGATGCGGTTCTTGCCCTCCGCCATGAGCTGGGCGACGACGAGGCCCGCCTCGATGGTCTTCCCCAGGCCCACCTCGTCCGCGAGCATGCAGCCGCCGCGCGACAGCGCGTCCAGCGCGAACATCGCCGCTTCGACCTGGTGGGGGTTGAGGTCCACCTTCGCTTCGGCCAGCGCGCCGGCCAGCCGCTGCTGCGTGTCACCGCTGCGCGCCAGAAGCTCCTCGGCCAGGAGCCGCTCGTGGAAGGGCGTCAGCCCCGCCTCCACCAGCTCCTCCGCGGCACGGGCCGCGATGGCCGCGGCGTCCGCTTCCACTTCCAGCTTCAAACCCCTCGCGACCTCCGCCAAGTCCCGCCTCCCGTCCGGTTTGGAGCGTGCGCGCGTGCGCGCGAACAGTTGAGGCGCGCCATTCTGGGCAGCGATCCGCATCTGTAAAGGGGGTCCTCCCCGAGGCCGAAAACTCGGCCTCCGCGCGATTGGCAAGCGTGGCGTTCGGCGAAACGCCACACGCGTGCGCACGCGCGGGGATGTCTCAAAGGGCTTGACGAATGCGACAGGACTCCTCAGAGCCGTCCGCGCGCCTTCACGTCCAGGTACACGTTGAGTGCAGCGGCGCCGAAGCCGCGCGCCGGTGCGCGCACCACCAGCGCCCCCGCGTCGCGCAGCGTGGTGGCGGTGCGGCGGTACTCGGCCTCCATGCGGGAGGCGGCCTGCCGTGCGTACGCGGAAGGGGCGTCGCCGGGCACGTCGGTGGCGGCGGCCTCCAGGTCCTCGTCCAGCAGCGACGCGACGACAGGCAGGTGCCGGGGGCGCAGGGCCAGCGTCCGCGTGAGGAGCGCGGCGGACGCGTCCGGGTCCACCAGGTCGGTGAACAGGACCACCAGCGCGCGGCGCGTCTGGCGGGCGAACGCGAAGTCGAACGCGCGGCCGTAGTCGCTCTCTTCCAGGCCGGCCTCCGCGCGGTAGAGGGACTCGGTGATGAGGCGCAGGTGCTCCGCCCCTTTTCGCGGGGGCAGAAAGGCGCGCACGTCGCTGGCGAAGGCGAGCACGCCCACCACGTCCCCCGCGTCCAGGCTCACGCGCGCCAGCCGCAGCGCCGCGTCCACCGCGTGGTCCAGCTTCCTGCGGCCCTGCACCCGGCCCGCCATGTGGCGGCCGCAGTCCAGGAGGAGCAGCACCGGCTGGTTGCGCTCCGGCTGCCACGTGCGCACCAGCGTACGGCCATGGCGCGCGGAGGACTTCCAGTCGATGTGGCGGTAGTCGTCGCCGGGGCGGTACTCGCGCAGCGATTCGAACTCGCGGCCTTCCACCGACTTGCGGATCAGCGTGCGCGCGGACACGGCCTCTGACGCGCGCGCCAGCGTCAGCGCCTCGCGCGACAGGGCGCTCAGGTCCGGGTACACCTTCACGTCGCGGGCCGCGGGCAGCTTCACCTGCCGCGAGCAAAGCCCCAGGGGCCCCATCAGGCGCAGGTTCACGTCGCCGAAGCGCGCGTCGCCGCGAGCCGGAGGCCGCACCCGGTACGTCAGCCGCGTGGACGCGTTCGAAGCCTCCAGCGTGAAGGGCTGCCGGTGGCCGTGGCTCTCCACGTCCAGGGGCGGCTCGTCGCGCAGTTCCCCGCGCACGGGCCGGTCCGTGCGCGAACGCAGCTCCCAGCGCACGGTGTTGTCCACGCCGGAGGAGAGGATGGGCTCCACCTCGCGGTGGGCCTCCACGTCGCGGGCGCGGGGCGCGCGCACGAAGTCCACCGCGCACAGGAGCAGCACGGCCACGTCCACCGCGAGCGCCAGCCACCCGAAGGCGGGGCTCGCCACCGCGAGCGCGGCGGGCACGAGCGCCCCGGCGAACAGCGCCACGGCGAGGCCGCTGGGGACGGGACGCCCTGGGCTCACCG